>NZ_JBSFHA010000008.1:0-203409 GCF_053596855.1 Streptomyces sp. NPDC001617 | reverse complement strand
GACTCGCTCGGGGTGCCGCTCGGCGTCGAGGTCGCCGGCGTCGAGTCGGTCGGCGCGCCACTTTCGTGGCTCGGCTCTTCGTTTCGCCTGTTCAGGCGGCTGCGGAGGATACGAGATTCGAACTCGTGAGGGGTTGCCCCCAACACGCTTTCCAAGCGTGCGCCCTAGGCCTCTAGGCGAATCCTCCGCCGGAAACATTACATGACCCGGAAGGGTGCTCGCGAACTCGTTCAGGGGAGGGATGTGCCGGTGGGAGGGGCGGGCGAGAGTGCGGTGGGGATCGGGTACGCTGGGAGCAGCCCCTCACGCGGCGCTATCTGACTGAACTCCCCCAGGGCCGGAAGGCAGCAAGGGTAGGTCGGCTCTGGCGGGTGCGTGGGGGGTCTTCTGCGTTCCGGGGGTGTGGGGGACAGGTCCCGGCGGTGGGCGTCCAGGAAGATCCGCTCGTCCGCGTAGACGGCCAGGAAGAAGACCAGCGCCACGCCCAGGCCGATCACGGACGGGTGGTGGCCCGTGGTGGGGGCCAACACCGCCGTCATGGCCAGCCACAGGAAGACGTTGGGCGTGTTCTGCGTGATGAACATGTCGCGGCCGAGCCCGGTGCCGTGCGGGCGCAGGCGGAGGAAGAAGGCCGTCAGGAGGCGCAGGGCCGAGAGGGCGGCCGCCGTCACCGTCATCGTGAGGGCCAGGTGGGCGTCCAGTGGCGTCGTCAGGCCCGTCGGCGGGGTGAGCGCGAACGTGGCCATGCCCGCCAAGGGGATCAGGGCCAGGCCGCATAGCCAGTTCCAGTTGGTGCTGAGGGCGCCCGCGCGGATCGGGTCGCGGCGGCGCAGCGCCTGGGCGGTCGCGCCGGGGAGCACCAGCGCCGCGAGCAGGACGGCCGCGTAGGAGAGGAGCGCCGGCTCGAGGGTGATGAGGGTGTGGGCCTTCTCACTGCCGGCCGGCAGTACGACCAGGGGGAGGGCCAGGCCCGTCAGCAGCAGCGCGGGGAGAGCCAGGGACGCGGCCACCGTGTGCCGTATCGCGCGCGGGCGGGCGTTCGGGATCTGGGTTTCGTCGCAGCGGGGCCCCGGCATCCGCCTCCGTCCCGGCCATGGCCTCGGGGCGGTCCGTGTTGTCAGTGGGCGCCTATAACCTCGTATGCGTGTCGTCTCTCGCGCTGTACCGCCGCTATCGCCCGGAGTCGTTCGCCGAGGTCATCGGGCAGGAGCATGTCACCGACCCGTTGCAGCAGGCGCTGCGGAACAACCGGGTCAATCACGCGTACCTGTTCAGCGGGCCGCGCGGATGCGGCAAGACGACCAGCGCGCGCATCCTCGCCCGCTGTCTGAACTGCGAGCAGGGGCCTACGCCGACACCGTGCGGCGAGTGCCAGTCGTGCCGTGACCTGGCGCGCAACGGGCCCGGCTCCATCGACGTCATCGAGATCGACGCGGCTTCGCACGGCGGTGTGGACGACGCCCGTGAGCTGCGCGAGAAGGCCTTCTTCGGCCCCGCCGCCAGCCGCTACAAGATCTACATCATCGACGAGGCCCACATGGTCACGTCGGCCGGCTTCAACGCGCTGCTGAAGGTCGTCGAGGAGCCCCCGGAGCACCTCAAGTTCATCTTCGCCACGACCGAGCCCGAGAAGGTCATCGGCACCATCCGCTCCCGGACCCACCACTACCCTTTCCGCCTCGTGCCGCCCGGCACCCTGCGCGAGTACCTGGGTGAGGTGTGCGGGAAGGAGAACATCCCGGTCGAGGACGGCGTGCTGCCCCTCGTCGTCCGGGCCGGCCAGGGCTCCGTGCGTGACTCCATGTCCGTCATGGACCAGCTGCTCGCCGGAGCGCGGGAGGAAGGCGTGACGTATGCCATGGCCACCTCCCTCCTCGGCTACACCGACGGCTCGCTCCTCGACTCCGTGGTCGAGGCCTTCGCGACCGGTGACGGCGCGGCCGCCTTCGAGGTCGTCGACCATGTCATCGAGGGCGGCAACGACCCGCGCCGCTTCGTCGCCGACCTGCTGGAGCGCCTGCGGGACCTGGTGATCCTCGCCGCCGTGCCGGACGCCGCGGAGAAGGGGCTCATCGACGCCCCCGCCGACGTCATCGAGCGCATGCAGGCCCAGGCGAGCACCTTCGGAGCGGCGGAACTCAGCCGCGCCGCCGACCTCGTCAACGAGGGCCTGACCGAGATGCGCGGCGCCAACTCGCCCCGCCTCCAGCTCGAACTCATCTGCGCGCGCGTGCTGCTCCCGGCCGCATACGGGGACGAGCGCTCGGTGATGGCCCGCCTGGACCGGATCGAGCGCGGCGTGAACCTCGCGGGCGCCGGCGCGATGCCCGCCATGGGCTATGTGCCGGGCCCGGAGGCACATGGAGGCGCGATGCAGGGCGGCGCCGGTGGTCCCGGGATGCCCGGTGGCCCCGGTGGCGCTGGAATGGCGGGCGGTGGGGTGCCGGGCGGCCCCGGTGGTGTCGGCATGCCCGGCGGCGGTGCACCGGTCCCGCCCGGGGGCGGCCCGGCCGCTGCCCGTGCGGCGGTACGGGGTTCGGGCGCGCCGAGCGGCGGCAGCGCTACGGCACCTGCGGCGGGCGTGGGCGGCCCCGGACAGGCCGGCCAGGGCACCTCGGCTGCCGGACAGGCCGGCCAGGCCGCGCAGCCTCCCGTGCAGCCCGGCCACGGAGCCCCCGCTCCCACCCCTGCTCCCACCCCCGCAGCCACCCCGCCCCAGCCGGCACCGGAACCCACCCCGCAGCCCCAGCCCACGCCGGCCCCCGCCCCGGCGGCCGCCGCCCCCGGCGCCTGGCCCACCGCGGCCACCGCCGGCAGCGGCCGACGCCCGGGCGGCTGGCCGACGGCGACACCGGCGGGCGCCGGACAACCCCCCGCGGCCGTACAGCCCAGTGCGCCCCCGCCCGCCGCCACCCCACCGTCGGCCACCCCCGCGGCGGCTGCCGCCTACGCGCCCCCGAGCGGCGGCCTCGACCCCCGCATGCTCTGGCCGAACATCCTGGAAGCGGTCAAGAACCGCCGCCGCTTCACCTGGATCCTGCTCAGCCAGAACGCCCAGGTGGCCGGCTTCGACGGCACCACCCTCCAACTGGGCTTCGTCAACGCGGGAGCCCGCGACAACTTCGTCAGCAGCGGCAGCGAGGACGTGCTGAAGCAGTCGCTGGCGGAGCAGTTCAACGTCCAGTGGAAGATCGAGGCGGTCGTCGACCCGACGGGCGGCTCCGCACCGATGCCGCCCGGCGCCCCGTCGGGCTCGACCGGCTTCAACGGCGGCCACGGCGCAGGCGCCACAGGCTCCGGTGGCTACGGGGCCGCCGGCACCGGAAGCGGTTACGGCAGCGGCGGCACCGGCGGCGCCACAGCGGGCTACGGCACCGCTACGACCGCCCAGCGCCCGGCATCCCCCCAGCCCACGGTGACCACCTCCACGACCCCCGCGGCAGCCGCCGCTCCCGCCCCGTCCCCGGCACCCCGGCCGTCGGCTGCGGAGCCACCCCCGGTCTCCATCGAGGACGACATCCCCGAGGACGATGAC
The DNA here is from genome assembly GCF_053596855.1 of Streptomyces sp. NPDC001617. Classification (NCBI taxonomy): domain Bacteria; kingdom Bacillati; phylum Actinomycetota; class Actinomycetes; order Kitasatosporales; family Streptomycetaceae; genus Streptomyces; species Streptomyces sp. NPDC001617. Next base: position 199,874 of record NZ_JBSFHA010000008.1, on the reverse strand, counting down.
CCCGACCTGAACGAGTCGGCGCTCTCGGGCCACGAACTGATCGTGCGGGAGCTGGGGGCGACCGTGATGGAGGAGTTCACGAACGAGTAGCGGGGCTTCTCGGTTGTCTGAGGGACGGTCACCCCCACCCAACGGCGCCGACTTGGAGGAACGCACAGCTCACCAACCCCCGCCCCCTCGGCACTCCACACGGAAACCCCGTTAGGCTGACCCCCGTGAAGGTCCTCGTCATCGGTAGCGGCGCCCGCGAACACGCCCTGTGCCGTTCCCTCTCCCTCGACCCCGACGTCACCGCCCTGCACTGCGCGCCGGGCAACGCCGGCATCGCCGAGGTGGCCGAGCTGCACCAGGTCGACGCCCTGGACGGCACAGCCGTATCCGCGCTCGCCGAACGGCTCGGCGCCGACCTGGTGGTCGTGGGACCGGAGGCGCCGCTCGTCGCCGGAGTCGCGGACGCCGTGCGCGAGGCGGGGATCCCGGTCTTCGGCCCCTCCGGAGAGGCGGCACAGCTCGAGGGCTCCAAGGCCTTCGCGAAGGAGGTCATGGCGGGGGCCGGCGTCCCCACGGCCCGCTCCTACGTCTGCACCACCCCGGACGAGGTCGACACGGCCCTCGACGCCTTCGGCGCTCCCTACGTCGTCAAGGACGACGGCCTGGCCGCCGGCAAGGGCGTGGTCGTCACCCCGGACCTCGACGCCGCCCGCGCCCACGCCAACTCCTGTGAGCGCGTCGTCATCGAGGAGTTCCTCGACGGCCCCGAGGTCTCCCTCTTCGCCATCACCGACGGCGAGACGGTCCTCCCGCTCCAGCCCGCCCAGGACTTCAAGCGCGCCCTCGACGGCGACGAGGGCCCGAACACCGGCGGCATGGGCGCGTACTCGCCGCTCCCCTGGGCCGACCCGAAGCTCGTCCAAGAGGTCCTCGACACCGTCCTGCAGCCCACGGTCGACGAGATGCGCCGCCGCGGCACCCCCTTCTCCGGTCTTCTCTACGCCGGCCTCGCGATCACCTCACGCGGCGTCCGGGTCATCGAGTTCAACGCCCGCTTCGGCGACCCCGAGACCCAGGTGGTGCTGGCCCGTCTGAAGACCCCGCTGGCCGGCGTCCTGCTCGCGGCGGCGAACGGCACCCTCGAGGACCTGCCGCCCCTGCGCTGGAGCGAGGACGCCGCGGTCACCGTGGTCGTCGCCTCGCACAACTACCCCGGCACCCCGCGCACCGGCGACCCGATCACCGGCCTCGACCAGGTCGCCGCCGAGGACGCCCCGCACGCCTACGTGCTGCACGCGGGCACCAGGCACGACGGCGATGCGGTGGTCAGCGCGGGCGGCCGCGTCCTGTCCGTCACGGCCATCGGCAAGGACCTCAGCAAGGCCCGCGACCGCGCGTACCAGGCGCTCTCCCGCATTCACCTGGACGGCTCCCAGCACCGCACGGACATCGCGGCGAAGGCGGCGGCAGGCGCCTGATCCGACTCGGCCCGGACTCCCCGCCGGAGTGAACCCCGCAGGCCCCGCATCCGTCTTCGGATACGGGGCCTGTCGCCGTCCCCACCTCGGTCGTCTCCCGCCCGCCACTCTTAGAACCTGAGTCAAAAACAGAGGCCTGATCCTCGCAGTCCGTCATCCACCTCTGACCAAAGCCATTCCATCGAGTGAGCGCTCCCTCATACGGCTGACGAGGCCCCGGGCCCCAACTAGGGTGCGGCGCAAGCGTTCCGGCACTTGGCCCACCGGCATTGCGATGTCAGTGGCGGGTGCCACAGTGGGGGAGTGAGCAACGCCAGGACAGCAGGGCTGCCAGCACAGCTGGGGAGGGGGTGAGGTCCGGTCGTGACCGGTACCGGTATGGGTGTGGAAGCGGGCGCGCAGGCCGCGCGCTCGAGGGCTCTCGCCGTGCTGCGCATCCGCAGCCGCGCGCTGGCCGTGGCGCTGCTGCCCGCGGCGGCCGCCGTGATCCTGCTGGCCGGTGATTCCACGGGCCACCTCGTGGGCCCGGTCTGGCACGCCGCCCGCTGGGCGGTGACTCCCGTCGCGGTCGTCGTGCTGCTCGCCGCCGGGGCCATCGCCCTGGTCGTCGCCCGGGCCCGCCCGGCCGTGAGCCCGACGGTCCCCATTCCGGAGGACTCGGCGCCGGACCTGTATCGCATGGTGCGCGACCTGGCCGACCGCCTGGACGTTCCCGCCCCCTCCGCGATAGCGCTCACCCCGGACTGCGACAGCTGGCTGGAGGACCGCACCCACCCGGCCCACGGCCCGCCCCCGCGCGAGGACCGCGACGAGCTGGCGGGCGTACGGGGGCCGCACCGCCGTAGCACCGCGGCCCCCGTTCTGGTCATCGGCTCGCCGTTCCTGTGGTGGATGCGGGTGGGCGAGCTGCGCGCGGTGCTGGCTCCGGTCGTCGCCGGTACGGGCCCGTCCGCGCACCCCGACATAGCCGCGGCCCGCCGCTTCGTGCGCGGGCTGGACGCCGCGGTGGCCGTCGCCGCCACGCCGGGCCGCTGCCCAGTGACCCGCGTCGTCTGCGCGGGGCTCGGTGTGGTGGCGCGCCTCCTGCTCCGCAGCTGCCGGGAGCATGCGGCGCTGATGGAGCGCGGGGTCGCGGCCGCGGCGGCGGAGCGTGCACAGGCCGTGGACTACGGCCTGCGCATTGTCGCCCAGGAACAGGTGGGCCTGGCCTACGCGGGCTGGGACCGCCTCCTCACCCGGGTCGCGCTCCCCGCCTGGCGCATGGGCCGCTGGCCCTCCCGTCTGGACGCGGGCGTCGTCGCGGCCCTCACCGAACTCTCCCGCCGGGACCGCCTGGCCGAGGGCTTCGCCTCCCGCCTGGGCGAACGCCCGGCCTGCGACCTCCTCGAAGAGCCCGGCGCGATCGACGAGGCCGCCTCCCTCCTCGCCGCCCGCCTCTTCCACGGCGGCCCCGCCGAGCGCGGCCCCGACTGGTCCCCGGTGGACTGGCAGGAGTACCCGGAGGAGGTGGTGGACCGCAAATGGCGCACCGACGCGGCCCGCCTGCACCGAGTCCTGGACACGCTGGGCGTGATCCACAGAGCCGACCCGACCACCCCGGATCCGGACGGCCCGACACTGTCGAGAATCCTGGACCATTTGACGGCTCCGCCGACGGGAACAGCCGCTCCACCCCAGGACACGAAACCCGACGGGCCGAGCGAGCCCCCGCCCGTCGGCGCGGGCGAGCCGCGGCGCGCCGTCGCGAACGAACCCGCGGCCGCCGACGGCGAATCCGCCCCACAGGGGCCACCCGCGCCCGACGACGAAAGCGGTGCGGGTGGTGCAGGTAATGCGAGTGGTGCAGGTAATGCGGGTAGTACGAATGGTGCGGGTGGGAACGCGATGGTCGAAGCCGAAGCCGAAGCCGAGAACGAGCGCGCAACCACCCTCGCCGCAGCCCTCACCGCCCAACTCGCCCGCGAGGAAGCCACCGCAACCACCCCCACCCCGACCCTCACCGCCCCCTGGGACGAGGCCACCCTCCCCCTCTTCCCGCTCCAGCCCCCGCGCACGGCCCGAGAACTCCTCACCGACCACGTCACCGCCATGATCTGCTGCGCCGCCATGGACACCGCGGGCGCCAGCCCCGGCCTGGACTGGCTCGACGGCCCCACCCTCCTCCTCGACGGCGAGCGCGCCGCCGACCTCGCCCCCCGAGTCCTCAGCCTCGTCGAGGACGGCGACCCGGCCCCCCTCCGCAGCTGGCTCCGCGAGTCGGGCATACGCCCGGAGAAACCCGTGCGCCTCGTCTGACGCCCCGCACCTCATCGACGTACCGGAACACCTCGTTCCACTTTCGGTCAATTCGCAACGAACTGTGACCACATGCGTGCGTAATGTGATGTGCTGGGACCGATCCCGCACATGGCAAGGGCTTACGGCACAGGACACGCGACCACGGGGGCATGAGGGAGGGGAGCGACCATGGGGTCGGAGCAGATCCGCCGCTGGGAATCCGGAGCACTGGCACACGCCGTGACCGACCCCTTCGGTCAGGGCCCCGTCCCCTGGCTCCGCGGCAACGTCACGTACTTCGACGACACCGGCCAGGTGGTCCCCTGGTACGTCGACGGCCAGGCCCATCCCCCGGGCGCCGACATCCCCCGCGTCCCGGCGCCGCGCTCCGCCGGCGGCCCCCGTTCCGCCGACGACGTCCGCCGCCAGATCAAGGGCTTCACCTCCACCGGCGCCGTCGCCCCCGGCGAGGCCGTCGACTTCCACATCACGGTCGACCCGCCGCAGGAGTTCGGCGTGGACATCTACCGCATCGGCCACTACGGCGGTGACGGCGCGTCCAAGATCACCACCAGTCCCCGTCTCTCCGGCATCGTCCAGCCCCCGCCGCTCACCGCGGACCGCACGGTCTCCTGCCACCACTGGTGGCTGTCCTGGCGCCTGCAGATCCCGTCGTACTGGAGCATCGGCGCCTATGTCGCCGTCCTGACCACCGCCGACGGCTACCGCTCCCACATCCCCTTCACGGTCCGCGACCGGCACCCCGCCGACCTGCTCCTGCTCCTGCCCGACGTGACCTGGCAGGCGTACAATCTCTACCCGGAGGACGGCCGCACCGGCGCCAGCCTCTACCACGCCTGGGACGAGGGCGGCCGTCTCCTCGGCGAGTCCGACGCCGCGACCACGGTCTCCTTCGACCGCCCGTACGCCGGCGCCGGCCTCCCCCTCCACGTGGGCCACGCCTACGACTTCATCCGCTGGGCCGAGCGCTACGGCTACGACGTCGCCTACGCCGACGCCCGCGACCTGCACGCGGGCCATGTCGACCCCACCCGCTACCGCGGTCTGGTCTTCCCGGGCCACGACGAGTACTGGTCGGCCCCTATGCGCCGCACCGTGGAGCTGGCCCGGGAGAACGGCACCTCGCTCGTCTTCCTCTCCGCCAACACCATGTACTGGCAGGTGGAGTTGGGCCCCTCCCCGTCCGGCGTCCCCGACCGTCTGCTCACCTGCCGAAAGCGCAAGGGCCCCGGCAAACCCGTCCTCTGGCGCGAAATCGACCGCCCCGAGCAGCAGGTGGTGGGCATCCAGTACGCGGGCCGGGTCCCCGAGCCCCATCCCCTGATCGTCCGTAACGCCGACCACTGGCTGTGGGATGCGACCGGCGCCCATGAGGGCGACGAGATCGAGGGGCTGGTCGCCGGTGAGGCCGACCGCTACTTCCCGCGCACCCCGCTGCCGGAGCACGAGGACCGCATCCTGCTCGCGCACTCCCCGTACGCCGACTCCGAGGGCGTCCTCCGTCACCAGGAGACGTCCCTCTACCGCGCCCCCTCCGGAGCCCTGATCTTCGCGTCCGGGACCTTCGCCTGGTCCCCGTCCCTGGACCGTCCGGGCCACGTCGACCCCCGTGTCCAGCGCGCCACGGCGAACCTCCTGGACCGCATCTGCAAACGTGACTGAACCCGGCCCGAGAGCCCCGGCCCAAGCCCGATCTCCGGCATAAGGGAGAATCGAGCCCATTGGACAGAACCACGGGGAGGAACCGTGTCCGGATTCGTAGAAAAGCCCGAGCCGATTCAGGTCCCGGGCTTGGTACACCTGCACACCGGCAAGGTGCGCGAGCTGTACCAGAACGAGGCCGGCGACCTCGTGATGGTCGCCAGTGACCGTATGTCCGCCTTCGACTGGGTGCTGCCGACGGAGATCCCGGACAAGGGCCGCGTCCTCACCCAGCTCTCGCTGTGGTGGTTCGACCAGCTCCGTGATCTGATCCCGCACCACGTCCTCAGCACCGAACTGCCGGCCGACGCCCCCGCCGACTGGGCGGGCCGCACCCTCATCTGCAAGTCGCTCCAGATGGTCCCGGTCGAGGCCGTGGCCCGCGGCTATCTCACCGGCTCGGGCCTGCTGGAGTACAACGAGTCCCGTACCGTCTGCGGGCTCGCCCTCCCCGAGGGGCTGGTCGACGGCAGCGAGCTGCCCGCCCCGATCTTCACCCCGGCCACCAAGGCCGCCGTCGGCGAGCACGACGAGAACGTCTCCTACGAGGAGGTCGCCCGCCAGGTCGGCGCCGACACCGCCGCCCAGCTGCGCCAGGCGACCCTCGCCGTCTACTCCCGCGCCCGGGACATCGCCCGCGACCGCGGGATCATCCTCGCGGACACCAAGTTCGAGTTCGGCTTCGAGGGGGAGACGCTCGTCATCGCCGACGAGGTCCTCACCCCGGACTCCTCCCGCTTCTGGCCGGCCGACCAGTGGCAGCCGGGGCGCGCGCAGCCGTCGTACGACAAGCAGTTCGTGCGCGACTGGCTGACCTCGCCGGCCTCGGGCTGGGACCGGAAGAGCGAGCAGCCCCCGCCGCCGCTGCCGGAGGACGTCGTGGCCGCGACCCGGGCGAAGTACGTGGAGGCGTACGAGCGCTTGACGGGCACGGCCTGGAGCTAGTGCTGTGACCGGATGGGTTCACCGTTTTCCGTCCGGTGGCGGCGTCTACGCCGTTCGGATGGGTGGGCCGTATCCATCCGGCGTGGGGAGGCACGGTGGGACTGCTCGTCAGGGGCGGCCGTGGACCCCGAGGCCGCCGGAGACGATGAGGTTGTCGCCGGTGAGGTAGCCGGCGGCGTCCGAGGCGAGGAAGGCCACGGCTTCGGCGATGTCGGCGGGAGCGCCGACGCGGCCGAGCGGGACGCCCTCAGCCCAGGAGTCGATCATTTCCTGGGAGACGCCCATCTTGCTGTAGGCAGGGGTGTTGATCAGTCCTGGGCTGACGGCGTTGACGCGGATGCGGCGGGGGGCGAGTTCGAGCGCGAGGGACCGCATGAGGGGCACCAGAGCGCCCTTGGCGGCCGTCATGGCGGCTCCGAGCCCTTCGCCGGCGCCCACGGTGAACACGACCGAGGCACCCTCGTTGAGGAGCGGGAGCGCCTTCTGCAGGGTGAAGAAGGTGCCCTTGACGTTGATGTCGAACAGGGCATCGAAGGCGTCTTCGTCGGTTGACTCGATCGGGCCGGGACGGGAGATGCCCGCGTTGAGGAAGAGCAGGTCGAGGGAGCCGAAGTGCCGGCGTGCCTGCTCCATCGCATGGTCGATGTCCGGCAGGGACCGTGCATCGGCCCGAACGACCGTGACGCCTTCGGGAAGTCCGGCGTGGGCGATATTGCTGACGCCGGTGACCATGACGCGGTAGCCGCGAGAGTGGAGCAGTTCAGCGGTCGCCTTGCCGATGCCGCTGGTTCCACCGGTGATCAAAGCTGCAGGTGCAGACATGATGCGTTCCTTTGCGTGCTTCTGGGAGGTGGGGGGATCGGTGAGCGGCGCCGGTCCGTGGGGCGATGGGCTGTACCGCGACGGTCACCGTTGGCAGCGTACGACTGCTTGGCAGTAGCTGCCAAGTTGCACGCAAGCGCCACTCTGGCAGTACTGGGTTAATCTGGTGACATGAAGCAGGAAGCCAAGACAGCGACGGGTGCACCGACCACGCTGTGGGACCGGACACGGCAGCTGGCCTCCCGGGAGATCCTCGAGACGGCTCTGCGCCTGTTCACCGAGCAGGGCTACGACGAGACGACCATCGCCCAGATCGCCCGAGAGGCCGGCGTCTCCCAGCGCACCCTCTTCCGCTACTTCGGTACCAAGGAAGACCTTCTCGGCGGCGACCAGGACCGGTTCGGGCAAGTCCTGACGGACACGATCAGCGAACTGTCGGCCGAAGTCGGTGTCTGGGAGGCCCTGCGCGCAGGGGTCGCTGCCGTACTGGCCCTGCATGACAGCCGCGAGCAGGCCCTGGAGCGGTTCCGTCTCCTGCACAACACCGCCTCGCTGCGTGCCGGTTGGCTCGAGAAGCGGCTGCGGTTCCAGGAGGACCTGCTGCCGCTCGTCGAAGCGCGCATGGACGCTCCTGTCGGCAGCGCGGATCCGAGGGCCCGCGCGGTGATCGCGACGGCGTTCGCGTGCCTGGATGCCGCGTCGATGACGTGGGTCGACAACGGCGGCAAGGGCGACATCATCGACCTGTACGACGAATGCCTGGCCGCAGTGCGCGGCTGACCCGCGGCGACCGGCCGGCCCGGAATCCGTGGTCCGACAGCGCCGAACTCGTCGGTCTGCGGGCCTGGCCGTATCACCAGTGACGCTGAGGTCGGTCAGCACCACCCCGGTGATCGTTTCCGGTCACAGCACCAGGGACATGAGAAGACCCCGGTCCAGTGGACCGGGGTCTTCTTCCCGAGCGGACGACGAGGCTCGAACTCGCGACCTCAACCTTGGCAAGGTTGCGCTCTACCAACTGAGCTACGTCCGCACTGCGCCGTGGCGCGGAGTTCACTATACCCAACCTCGCTCGCGGGCGAGCCGCACGGCAGCGTGACGGTTTTCCGCACCGAGTGTGGAGACGGCCGACGAGAGACAGGTGCGGACCGTCCGCTGCGACAGCGCGGCCCGCTCGGCGATCTCCGCGACCGGCGCGCCGCCGGCGGCCAGTTCCGGTACCTCGGCCTCCCGGGCGGTCGCCGAGGAGGCCCCGGCGGCGATGGCGGCGGCCGCCAACTCCGGGTCCGCATACCGCTGTCCGGCATGCACCGTCCGGATGATCTCCGCGAGCCGCTGGGCGCTGACGGTCCTGGGGACGAACCCGCGCACACCCGCCGCATGCGCTCGCTTCAGATGCCCGGGCCGCCCATGTCCGGTCACGATCAGCACCTGGCAGCCGTGCAGTTCGGCGCACAGGGATGTGGCGACCTTCACACCGTCCACGCCCGGCATCTGAAGATCCGGTACCGCCACATCCGGTTCGTGTGCCCTCCCCATCGCCATCGCCATCGCCATCGTCATTGCCATCGCCTCCGGCCCGCTCGCCGCCTCGGGCGACGACCGCGAGGTCGTCCTCCGGCGCGAGCAGCGCGGCCGGCGCACCCCGGATGAGGCGTTCGTCGTCGGTGAGCAGTCCGCACCTCGGGCTTGCCCAGCAGCGCGAGCGCCAGGTCCAGCCGCCGTCGTTCACCCCCGGACCACTGCTTCACCCGTACGGGGGCCCGCCCCACGAGCCCGACCGGGGCGAGGGCCTCCTCCTCCGGCCGGGCCTCGCTCACACACCCCGCCCACATCCGCGCGGTCTCCGCCACGGTCGCCTCGGACGGAAGCCTGCGTCATTGGTGCCGAGCAGCGCGAAGATCTCGCCGCGGTCCACGGAAAACGTGATTGCGCGCACCGCCTCGAACCCGCCCCGTACACACGCCGGTAGGTCGGTGACCTCAATCACGTGTCCGTGTTTGTTCGTGCCCATGGCCTACGAAAAAGACCCCGGTCCAGTGGACCGGGGTCTTACTCCTGAGCGGACGACGAGGTTCGAACTCGCGACCTCAACCTTGGCAAGGTTGCGCTCTACCAACTGAGCTACGTCCGCATTGCCTCCGACCGGCTCCCACCGATCGGCGCGAGCACCAGCCTACCTGATCCTCCCCCAGAGGGGGTGCCCCCAGAGTGGTCCGGACCGGCGGTGCAGAGCGGGTGACAGGAATTGCACACTGCGCCTTCCCCCTGGAAGGGGGATGTTCTGCTACTGAACTACACCCGCATGTACTCCGTGGGCCGGGCCTTTCGGCCTCGCCCCTCGGCGTGCTCCAGACTCTAGCTGACCGGATGGGGTGCAACGCAAGTCGGTTGTCCCGAGGGGCGGATGACCGGCTGTCGGTCCAAGGCGCCTGCCCGGCTCACTGCGCCGCGCTGAACGCCTCGTAGACCTTCTTGGGGATACGGCCGCGAGCCGGCACGTCCATCTTGTTGGCCTGTGCCCAGGCCCGGACGGCGGCCGGATCGGGGGCGACCTCCGTCTGTCGGTAGGTCTTGCCCGACTTCGACCGCTTGCGACCCGCCTCCACGTAGGGCTCGAGCGCCTTACGCAGTTTCTTGGCATTGGCTTGATTCAGGTCGATCTCGTACGACTTGCCGTCGAGTCCGAAGGCGATCGTTTCCGCCGCTTCCGAGCCGTCGATGTCGTCAAAGAGAGTGACCACGACTTTCTGCGCCACGAATATCGGTCCCTTCGTACGGCACTTGCCAATTCATTTGTACCGTGTCCGGCAATGCATTGTGAAGCTCGACTAAATCCTTCCGCGTGTCCGAGCGCAATAGGTATCGGCTGTCGATCGTGCATCTTTCCCGGAAATTTTGGTGAACGGCCTCGTGGAGGGCTGATCGTGACCGTGGTCACGTAGATTCCTACAAGTCGACGCGCGTAGAAATTTTGTGCGGGTAGTCTGAAGACACCTGTCGGAGACACCCGCAGGAACCGCTCAGCACCACACCACCGGGAGTGCCAGTGGCACGCGTCGTAGTCGACGTCATGCTCAAGCCGGAGATCCTCGACCCCCAGGGCCAGGCGGTGCAGCGCGCACTGCCGCGGCTGGGTTTCGAAGGCATCTCCGACGTACGTCAGGGAAAGCGATTCGAACTGGAAGTTGACGGGCCGGTCGACGAGGCCGCGCTCGCCCGCATCCACGATCTTGCGGAATCCTTCCTCGCCAACACCGTGATCGAGAACTTCACCGTACGGGTCGAGGAAGTCGCGGAGGCCGTGAAGTGACCGCTCGTATTGGCGTCGTCACTTTCCCGGGCAGCCTCGACGACCGGGACACGCAGCGCGCGATCCGCCTCGCGGGCGCCGAGCCGGTCGCCCTCTGGCACAAGGACAAGGACCTCCACCAGGTCGACGCGGTGGTCCTCCCCGGCGGTTTCTCCTACGGCGACTATCTGCGGGCCGGTGCCATCTCCCGCTTCTCGCCGGTGATGGAGACGGTCATCGAGCAGGCGAAGGCCGGCCTCCCGGTCCTCGGCATCTGCAACGGCTTCCAGATCCTGACCGAGGCCCACCTCCTCCCGGGCGGGATGCTCGGCAACGACCACCTCCACTTCATCTGCCGCGACCAGAAGCTGCGGGTGGAGAACGCGGACACCGCCTGGACCGTCGACTACGAGTCCGGCCAGGAGATCCACATCCCGCTGAAGAACATGGACGGCCGGTACGTCGCCGACGAGTACACCCTCGACAAGCTCGAGGCGGAGGGGCGCGTCGCCTTCCGGTACGTGGACTTCAACCCGAACGGCTCGCTGCGGGACATCGCCGGCATCACCAACGAGGCCGGGAACGTCGTAGGCCTCATGCCGCACCCGGAGCACGCCGTCGAGCCGCTCATCGGCTCCGGCCGCACCGACGGTCTCCCCTTCTTCACCTCGATCCTCAAGAAGCTGGTCAACGCATGAGCCGGACGCCTCTGGACACGGTCGAGCACGCGGCCGCGACCCCCGACGTCGAGCTGCCCTGGGCCGAACTCGGCCTGAAGAAGGACGAGTACGAGCGGGTCGTCGAGATCCTCGGCCGCCGGCCCACCGGCGCCGAGCTCGCCATGTACTCCGTCATGTGGTCCGAGCACTGCAGCTACAAGTCCTCGAAGGTGCACCTCCGCCAGTTCGGCGAGAAGGCCCCCCAGTCCGATGCGCTGCTCGTGGGCATCGGCGAGAACGCGGGCGTCGTCGACGTCGGCCAGGGCTACGCGGTCACCTTCAAGGTCGAGTCGCACAACCACCCGTCGTACGTGGAGCCCTATCAGGGCGCGGCCACCGGTGTCGGCGGCATCGTCCGCGACATCATCGCGATGGGTGCGCGCCCGGTCGCGGTCGTGGACCCGCTCCGCTTCGGTGCGGCCGACCACCCGGACACCAAGCGCGTGCTCCCGGGCGTGGTCGCCGGCATCGGCGGCTACGGCAACTGCCTCGGCCTCCCGAACATCGGCGGCGAGGTCGTCTTCGACGCCTGCTACCAGGGCAACCCGCTGGTCAACGCCGGTGCCATCGGTGTGATGCGGCACGAGGACATCCACCTCGCGAAGGCCTCCGGCGCGGGCAACAAGGTCATCCTGTACGGCGCCCGGACCGGCGGCGACGGCATCGGTGGCGCCTCGATCCTGGCCTCCGAGACCTTCGACGACGCCAAGCCCTCCAAGCGACCGGCGGTCCAGGTCGGCGACCCCTTCCAGGAGAAGCTCCTCATCGAGTGCACCCTGGAGGCGTTCAAGGAGAAGCTGGTCGTCGGTATCCAGGACCTGGGTGCGGCCGGTCTGTCCTGTGCCACCTCCGAGCTCGCCTCCAACGGCTCCGGCGGCATGCGCGTGACCCTGGACGACGTACCGCTGCGCGACTCGACGCTCTCGCCGGAGGAAATCCTCATGAGCGAGTCGCAGGAGCGTATGTGCGCGGTCGTGGAGCCGGCGAAGGTCGACCGGTTCCTGGAGATCTGCGACAAGTGGGATGTCATCGCGACCGTCATCGGTGAGGTCACCGACGGCGACCGGCTGGAGATCTTCTGGCACGGCGGCAAGATCGTCGACGTCGACCCGCGGACGGTCGCGCACGACGGTCCGGTCTACGAGCGCCCGTACGCCCGCCCGTCCTGGCAGGACGAGCTCCAGGCGGACGACGCGGGCAAGCTTGCGCGGCCCGCGACCTCGGCGGAGCTGAAGGACCAGGTCCTGAAGCTGGTGGGCTCTCCCAACCAGGCCTCCAAGAAGTGGATCACCTCCCAGTACGACCACTTCGTGCAGGGCAACACGGTGCTGGCCCAGCCCGAGGACTCGGGCATGATCCGCATCGACGAGGAGAGCGGCCTCGGTGTCGCCATCGCGACGGACGGCAACGGCCGCTACGCCAAGCTGGACCCGTACGCGGGCGCCCAGTTGGCGCTGTCGGAGGCCTACCGCAATGTGGCGACCACCGGCGCCAAGCCCCTCGCGGTCTCCGACTGCCTGAACTTCGGTTCGCCCGAAGACCCGGCCGTGATGTGGCAGTTCGCGGAGGCCATCCGTGGACTGGCCGACGCCTGCCAGCAGTTGGGCACCCCGGTCACCGGCGGCAATGTCTCCCTCTACAACCAGACGGGCGAGGCGGCCATCCACCCGACCCCCGTGGTCGCGGTCCTGGGTGTCATCGACGACGTCGCCCGCCGCACGCCGGTCGCCTTCCAGGAGGAGGGCCAGCTGCTCTACCTCCTCGGCGACACACGTGAGGAGTTCGGCGGTTCGGCCTGGTCGCAGGTCGTGCACGACCACCTCGGCGGCCTGCCTCCGAAGGTCGACCTGGAGCGCGAGCGCCTGCTGGCCGAGATCCTGATCTCCGCCTCCCGCGACGGCATGATCGACTCCGCGCACGACCTCTCCGACGGCGGTCTGATCCAGGCGGTCGTGGAGTCGGCGCTGCTCGGCGGCAAGGGCGCCCGCCTGATCGTCCCGGACGGTCTGGACGCCTTCACCCTCCTCTTCTCCGAGTCGGCGGGCCGCGCGGTCGTCGCCGTGCCGCGCTCCGAGGAGGTCCGCTTCAACGACATGTGCGGGGCACGCGGTCTGCCCGTCACCCGCATCGGTGTCGTGGACGGCGACAGCGTCGAGCTCCAGGGCGAGTTCGAGCTCTCCCTGGAGGAGCTGCGGAAGGCACACGAGGAGACGATCCCGGCGCTGCTCGCGTAAGTCCCTTCGGGAGTACGACGCCGAAGGCCCCGCCCGTTCCGAACGGGCGGGGCCTTCGGCATTCGGTCCCGCTGTGGCACCAGGCCACGCCCTGATCGAGGAGTACGTCGCCCGCATCGCCGCCGGCGAGAGCCCGGGAGGGGTCGTCGCGGACGCGGCCGCGGACGCCGAGCGGGCCTTCGCACTGGTCGAGCGGGGGCTGGAGATACGCGCGCGAGGCGTGAGCGGACTAGGCTCCCCGGCATGTCTCCGGCCAAGAAGCGCGCCCGTACCTACGACCCGGTCAGGACCCGCGCCGCGGTACTCGCCCAGTTCGGGAACGTACGGGAGGCGGTGGCCGGGTTTACGCCCGAGCACCTCGCGCTGCCGACCCGGCTCGGCGACTGGACCGTACGGGAACTCGTCGCGCACATCGGTGGGGCGCTCTCGGCGATCGGCCGCTTCCTCGACCGGCCGGAGCCGGGCAGACAGGGCGCCACCGTGCTCGACTGGCCGTTCGCGACCTCCGCCGACGCCGATGCCCTGGCCGGCCTCGCGCACCGGCTCGCCGATCGGAACCCGGACCTGGACGCCTACCTCGCCGAGATCGAGCGGAGCCTCGTCGGGCACCTGGACGCGCACCCCGGCGCCCGGCTGCTCGACACGAACGCCGGGGCGATGCCGCTGGCCGAGTACCTCGTGACCCGCACCGTCGAACTCGTCGTCCACACCGACGACCTGAACGCAGCCGTACCGGAGCTCGACGTGCCGTACGACCGCCAGGCCCTCGCCGCCTGCACCCGGCTGCTCGCCGATGCCCTCGCCGTGAAGGCCCCCGGCGGTTCGACCGAGGTGCGGATTCCGCCGTACGCCGTCGTGCAGTGCGTGGAAGGGCCGAGGCACACCCGCGGGACGCCGCCGAACGTCGTCGAGACCGATCCGCTGACCTGGATCCGGCTCGCGACCGGGCGGGTGGCGTGGAAGGACGCCGTGGCGGAGGCCAAGGTCGCGGCCAGTGGCGAGCGGGCGGATCTGGGCGGGCTGCTGCCCGTCATGAGCTGAGCGCTCATGCCGCCGGGCGGAACCGGGCGTCCGCCCCTCCCGTCCCATCCCCATGGACAAACAGCGACTCACCCTCGCCGTCCTGACAGTGGTCCCGCTCGCGATGGCGTGCGCCGGCCCGGACGCGGATGTCACCCCGCTGCTGGGCACCAAGTGGACGGTCACCTCACCGAACGCCGGCAAGCAGGCCTATCTGACCTTCGACGCGAAGACCCACAAGGTCGGCGGCCGGCTCGGCTGCAACTACGTCAACGCGACGGCGACCGTACGCAGCGGACACATCACCCTCGGCCGACCCCTGACCACCCGAATGATGTGCGACGCCTCACTCATGAAGACCGAACGGACCCTGCTCGGCCTCTTCGGCCACACGGTCGGCTACCGAGTCGATCACGACACCCTCACTCTGACCAGGGAAAACGGGCCGACGGTCCGCGCCTCCGCCGCCAAGTGATCCACTACTGGTGAGTAACCCCAATTCGGACCAGTGGTCGATCTCGCCTACACTCGGGGTCGTGCCACGTGGTGACGGTCGACTCAGTCATGATCTGCTCCCCGGCGAGAAAGGCCCCCAGGACGCTTGCGGCGTCTTCGGAGTCTGGGCTCCCGGTGAAGAGGTCGCCAAGCTCACTTACTTCGGGCTCTACGCCCTCCAGCATCGAGGCCAGGAATCCGCGGGTATCGCGGTCAGCAACGGCTCCCAGATCCTCGTCTTCAAGGACATGGGCCTTGTCTCCCAGGTCTTCGACGAGACTTCGCTCGGTTCGCTCCAGGGTCACATCGCGGTCGGACACGCCCGCTACTCGACCACCGGCGCCTCCGTGTGGGAAAACGCCCAGCCGACGTTCCGCGCCACCGCGCACGGCTCCATCGCGCTCGGCCACAACGGCAACCTGGTCAACACGGCCCAGCTCGCCGAGATGGTCGCCGGCCTGCCGAAGAAGGAGGGCGGCCGCACCCCTCGTGTGGCGGCCACCAACGACACCGATCTCCTCACGGCCCTGCTCGCCGCCCAGGAGGACGCGGACGGCAAGCCCCTGACCATCGAGGAGGCCGCCCACACGGTCCTCCCGAAGGTCCGCGGCGCCTTCTCCCTCGTCTTCATGGACGAGCACACCCTCTACGCCGCCCGCGACCCGCAGGGCATCCGCCCGCTGGTCCTCGGCCGCCTGGAGCGCGGCTGGGTCGTCGCCTCCGAGTCCGCCGCCCTCGACATCTGCGGCGCGAGCTACGTCCGCGAGATCGAGCCGGGCGAGTTCGTGGCGATCGACGAGAACGGCCTCCGTACCTCCCGATTCGCGGACGCGAAGCCCAAGGGCTGTGTCTTCGAGTACGTGTACCTGGCCCGCCCCGACACCGACATCGCCGGCCGGAACGTCTACCTCTCCCGCGTGGAGATGGGCCGCAAGCTCGCCAAGGAAGCCCCGGTCGAGGCCGACCTGGTGATAGCGACTCCGGAGTCCGGCACCCCGGCCGCCATCGGTTACGCGGAGGCCTCGGGCATTCCGTTCGGCGCGGGTCTGGTGAAGAACGCGTATGTCGGCCGTACGTTCATCCAGCCCTCGCAGACCATTCGCCAGCTCGGCATCCGCCTGAAGCTGAACCCGCTGAAGGAAGTCATCAAGGGCAAGCGCCTGGTGGTCGTGGACGACTCGATCGTCCGCGGCAACACCCAGCGGGCGCTGGTGCGCATGCTTCGCGAGGCGGGCGCGGCGGAGGTCCACATCCGGATCTCCTCGCCGCCGGTCAAGTGGCCCTGCTTCTTCGGCATCGACTTCGCCACGCGCGCGGAGCTGATCGCCAACGGCATGACCATCGACGAGATCGGCACCTCGCTGGGCGCCGACTCCCTGGCGTACATCTCCATCGACGGCATGATCGAGGCGACCACCATCGCCAAGCCGAACCTGTGCCGCGCCTGCTTCGACGGCGAGTACCCGATGGAGCTGCCGGACCCCGAGCTGCTCGGCAAGCAGCTCCTGGAGACCGAGCTGGCCGCGGGTCCCGCAGCCACGGCCGCGGCCGACGCGATCCGTCGCCCGTAAGCCTCGTAGAAACCAACCCGAAAGATCCCAGGCAATGTCTGAGACTCCTGTCACCGGTGCTTCCTACGCGGCTGCCGGCGTCGACATCGAAGCGGGCGACCGCGCCGTAGAGCTGATGAAGGAGTGGGTGAAGAAGACGCAGCGCCCCGAGGTCCTCGGCGGCCTCGGCGGTTTCGCCGGCCTCTTCGACGCCTCCGCCCTCAAGGGCTACGACCGCCCCCTGCTCGCCTCCGCCACGGACGGCGTCGGCACCAAGGTCGACATCGCCCGTCAGCTGGGCGTCTACGACACCATCGGCCACGACCTGGTCGCCATGGTCATGGACGACATCGTGGTGTGCGGCGCCGAGCCGCTGTTCATGACCGACTACATCTGCGTCGGCAAGGTCCACCCCGAGCGGGTCGCCGCGATCGTCAAGGGCATCGCCGAGGGCTGTGTGCTGGCCGGCTGTGCCCTGGTGGGCGGCGAGACGGCCGAACACCCCGGTCTGCTCGGCCCGGACGACTTCGACGTCGCCGGCGCCGGTACGGGCGTCGTGGAGGCCGACCGGCTGCTGGGCCCGGATCGTATCCGGACGGGTGACACGGTGATCGCCATGGCGTCCTCCGGGCTTCACTCGAACGGGTACTCGCTCGTCCGGCACGTCCTGCTGAACCAGGCGGGCCTGTCGCTGGACGCGCGCATCGAGGAGCTCGGCCGTACGCTCGGCGAGGAGCTGCTGGAGCCGACCAAGATCTACTCGCTGGACTGCCTGGCGCTGACGCGCACGACGGACGTCCACGCCTTCTCGCACATCACGGGTGGCGGTCTGGCCGCCAACCTGGCCCGTGTCATCCCGGACGGCCTCCACGCGATCGTCGACCGCTCCACCTGGACCCCGGACCCGATCTTCGACCTGGTCGGCAGGACCGGTCAGGTCGAGCGCCTGGAGCTGGAGAAGACCCTCAACATGGGCGTCGGCATGATCGCGATCGTGCCGGAGGAGTCGACGGACGTGGCGCTCGCGACCCTGGCGGACCGGGGTGTCGCGGCATGGGTGGCCGGCGAGATCACGGAGCGCGGCGAGCACGCGACGGGCGCCGAGATGGTCGGCGACCACGCATAGATCCAGCGTCGAGTCCCGCCCTGAATCCAGCCCCTCCGGCGTTTGAGGAGCGGGGTCCGGGGCGGAGCCCCGCCACGGCAGCATGAAACCCGGTCCGGTGCAAAGCTCCGGACCGGGTCAGAGCGGCCAGGCCGCTACAAGCATTACGCGCCGCGGCGATGTTGTGACGACGGACCGGACTCGTCGTCCTCGTCCTCGTCGTCGTTGTACAGATCCGCGTACTGGGCGTACGGGTCGTCTTCCTCGTCGTCGTCCTCGAACGGCTCGCCATTCGGCGGCTGGCTCGAAGTCGAAGCGCCCAGCTCATTGGCCAGACGCGACAGGTCAGTCCCGCCGCTGCTGTACTTCAGCTGGCGGGCGACCTTCGTCTGCTTGGCCTTTGCCCGGCCGCGCCCCATGGCTCGACCCCCTCGGATACGGGGCTCGGTGGCCCCAGAGTCTTGACACGCGTTCATGATCTGGAACGGACTCTCATTTGAGAGACCGGTCCGTAGGGCTTCCACGGTACCTGAGCCCGCGCCCATACGGTACGTCGCCCGCAGGACGTGACCGCGCCCAGGGCCCTCGGGGCGCCCTGTCCCCGCTGGTCAACCGCGATTTTAACCACTTCTTGGCAGGCGACCCGCCGACGAACGTGAGAGTTCTCTCTAAGTGCCCGCCGACGGGTACCGGTCAAACGTCCGGACGCCCGGAATCTCTCCCGGAATCAGAGCGCCGGGCGTCCCGCACGTCCTTCGCTCATCCTCTGTTCGGCGATCCGGTCGGCCGCCGCGGCCGGCGGAATCCCGTCCGCCTTCGCACGTGCGAATATGGCCAGCGTGGTGTCGAAGATCTTCGCCGCCTTGGCCTTGCACCGGTCGAAGTCGAAGCCGTGCAGCTCGTCGGCGACCTGGATGACACCGCCGGCGTTCACCACGTAGTCCGGCGCGTAGAGGATCCCGCGGTCGGCGAGGTCCTTCTCGACGCCCGGGTGGGCGAGCTGGTTGTTGGCCGCCCCGCAGACGATCGTCGCGGTCAGCGCCGGCACGGTGTCGTCGTTCAGGGCCCCGCCGAGCGCGCACGGGGCGTAGATGTCGAGGCCCTCGGCACGGATCAGGGTCGCGGTGTCGGCGACGGCGGTCACGCCCGCCGGGTGGGCCGCGAGGATCCGGCCCACGGCCTCCTCGCGCACGTCCGTGATCACGACCTCGGCGCCCTCGTCCCGCAGGTGCGTGACGAGGTGGTGGCCGACCTTGCCGACGCCCGCGATGCCGACCCGGCGGCCGCGCAGCGAGGGGTCGCCCCACAGGTGCTGGGCGCTGGCGCGCATGCCCTGGTAGACGCCGAAGGCGGTGAGGACGGAGGAGTCGCCGGCGCCGCCGTTCTCCGGGGAGCGCCCGGTGGTCCAGCGGCACTCACCTGCGACGACGTCCATGTCGGCGACGTACGTACCGACGTCGCAGGCGGTCACGTACCGCCCGCCGAGGGAGGCGACGAAGCGGCCGTAGGCGAGGAGGAGCTCCTCGCTCTTGTCCCGGTCCGGATCGCCGATGATCACGGCCTTGCCGCCGCCGTGGTCGAGACCGGCCATGGCGTTCTTGTACGACATTCCGCGCGCGAGGTTGAGCGCGTCGGCGACGGCCTCCGCCTCGGTGGCGTACGGGTAGAAGCGCGTACCGCCGAGGGCGGGGCCCAGAGCGGTGCTGTGGATGGCGATGACGGCCTTCAGGCCGCTGGCACGGTCCTGGCAGAGCACGACTTGCTCATGTCCGCCCTGGTCCGAATGGAACAGGGTGTGCAGTACATCAGCAGGTGCGCCGGTTACGTCGGTCACTGTGGTGACTCCTGAAGTAAGTAGCGGCGGGGTGGAGACCAGTCCCCGTGCGGGTGGCGGGGCCTGTGAGGACGAGATTAGAGCCTGGGAGCCCCGTCATCCCCGCAGTGCTAAGGATCACTCACGGCCCAGGTGCGTCCGTGCGACGATTTGCATAGATTTCCCGCGCGTTTGTGAGCGGGTTCGGCAGGTTATCCCGGTGGTGGGCGGGGGAGGGAGCAGGCGTGCCCAAGGTGTCCTCGGTGATCGTCCCGTACGCGACGTACCTTCGCGTCTACGAACCGCTGGCCGCCTTCCCGGAACCGGAGCGCACCCACTGGGCGCGCTACGCCCGCCGCCCCGACCGCCCCTCCTACCAGGACGAACTGCGTCGTTCCCTGGCCGACTTGGTGCCCACCCCGCCCATCCCGGTGCCGGTGCAGGAGAGCAGTGACGCGTTCGTGCTCGACGTGGACGGCGTGGTGTGCGTGTGCCCGTGGCGCACCCGGCTGCGCGGCTGGCAGGCCCTCCAGGAGCTGCCCGACGAACTTCCCAAGGCCGTCCTGAACGCCGCCCTGCCCGAGTTCGTACGGCGCCAGGCGACCTACGACTACGAGCGCTGGCTGGTCCGCAACCCGGACGCCCGCCCCTGGATCCGCACGGCCACCTGGCAGGTGCCGCTGCACTGGTTCGTGCTGGTCGCGGACGAGGAGCGGCGCTTCGACAAGGGCTCCGGCGAGATCCCGCCGATGCTGCGCTACCGCACGCCGATGGTGCAGGCCCGGCGCCGGGTGGCGCGGGGCCTGCGGGCCCTCAAGGACTCCATCGACGAGGGGCCGCTCATCGACGGCCTGGTGGACGTCGGGCGCTGGCTGGAGGAGTTCCACCCGCGGTCGCTGGTCGAGCTGGACTACGGCGGACTGGTGCACACCCTGCCGGCCGGCGAGCTCGAGGACGATCACTCGGCAGCCGACGTCGCCGAGGGCATCGAGGCGCTGCGGCACGGGGACGGGGCGGCGGCGGGCGAGGCGTACGCCCGGCTCGTGGAGCGCTGGCGGTCGGTCAGGGACCGGCGCTCGGCGAACTGAGCGGGCTTCGAGGTGCTCTGGAGGGCTCCGCGTACCCCCAGGTAACGAACTGGCGTTTGACGAATCGCCCGTTTTGGGGTTTCGTCCTGCCACCGGGGTTCCTGAGGTTTCGTCAACATCGGACGTACGCCCCGATCCGGGCTTATGTGTCGAGCGTGACGGAACGCACGTACCCGGCCCTTGCGTCGCTTGCCCCTCCTCATGCCAAAATAGGACAAGGAGTCCGGGGAGGACTCCACCCGTATTGCACGCTTTGGGGGGTCTGTTGACTCCTGCACGCCACTGTGACTGATCGTCACAGTGGCGTGACTGTCCGCTATGGCATGGTCCATCGGCTTCCGTCGCTGATGAACACCTGGAGGGCAATTCCATCGGTTTGGCCGACGCGGCTGGACAGATGGTGTAGTTGTAGTGCCGAGGACAAGCCGTTCGTCCTATAACCGACTCGACTCGCGTCCGCCATTTCGGGCAACGCGGGTCAAGGTGCAGAATTTAGAGGAAAGAACCGAGAAGGTTCGGTTCTCCCGAGGAGGCCGCTCATGACCGCTCGCACCCCTGATGCCGAGCCGCTGCTGACCCCGGCTGAGGTCGCCACCATGTTCCGCGTGGACCCGAAGACGGTCACGCGGTGGGCGAAGGCCGGAAAGCTCACTTCGATCCGTACGCTCGGCGGGCACCGCCGCTACCGCGAGGCGGAGGTCCGTGCACTGCTGGCGGGCATCCCGCAGCAGCGCAGCGAGGCCTGACAACTCCATATCAGGGCAAATCGGCAGGTCCCCCAACTGCGCCGAGGTGCCCGAACCCTAGCTCCAAGCGACGCGGGTTCTGCCCCAACAGAGCCCACGCCCAAGCCCTTCGGGGCTTCCCAGGCAAGTTGTGAACAGGGTGCGTCGTTGATCGCGCTGGACTCCGCCGGGTCCAGCGCGATCTTTTTTGTGCGCGTGGAGTGCCGGATCGGTGGCCCTGTGAGCGGGCTTGTCGGAGTCTGGGGAGGGGTGTCGCCTCTCCTGCGGGCAGGCGCTCCAGGAGGGTGCAATTGCACATATTAAATTGACCAGTTGTAGGTGAGCTGTAAGTACCGCGGTTTCAGAAACTCATGCGGTGACACCCGTCACATGCCGCAGTCCTTGTTGCTGCCGGTGTCCATGCGCTAAGAGAGGCGCGCGTTCCACCACCCCACAGCGGTACGGCTGTTGAGAGCCGCCGGAGGTCACGCACCGGCAGGACTCTCGTCCTCGACGACGTCTTCGGGCGCCTTGACGACTCCCGGCCCTCCGTCCATCGCCAGCCGCAGCAGGTGATGGCAGATCGGACAGTGGCGGGTCAGATGGCCGTACGACGAAGCAGCCGACAGATGCGCGCGGAGCAACGCCCGCGTCTCATGCCTCGCCGAACCCGCCATGCGCCACCTCCAGGGCCGCAGGGGGAATGGGCCCTGGTTTCTGGGTACCGGCGCGAGAGAAGGCCGTCAAGACGGCGTGGGGCGGCGGAGGGCGCTTGTGAACGCCGTAGAAGAAGTGTCGTACACGCAGGAAGCCCGGATCCGAAGATCCGGGCTTCCTGTCACTGCGGTCCTGACGGGATGTGCTGTACCCGATTGCGGCTGCGCCGCGGGCGCGGCCCCCACCTTGACAGGGTGGCGAGCGGGAGGTGGGGCATGAGAAAGGGCTCGCGCCCCTTGCCGGGGTGCGAGCCCTTTCCTTCTTGCGGTCCTGACGGGATTTGAACCCGCGGCCTCCACCTTGACAGGGTGGCGAGCACTCCAAACTGCTCCACAGGACCAGGTTTCGCGGCGCCATTCGTGCGGTGCGCTGCGAGAAGAGACTGTACAGGAGGGTGAGGGCGCTGGTCGAACTCACCCAGTGTGTGCGGGTGGTTACGGGGCCGCCGTGTCGATCGCCTTCACGATCCGCTTGTCCGAGATCGGGTACGCCGTGCCCAGCGCGTGGGCGAAGTAGCTGACCCGGAGCTCCTCCAGCATCCAGCGGATGTCCAGGACCGAGGAGGGGACCGGCCGGCCCTGGGGCAGCTGCTCCAGGAGCCACGCGTACTCGTCCTGCATCTCGTGGACCTTCTCCATACGGGTCGTGTCCCGCTGGACGTTCGTCGGCATCTGCTGGAGACGGCGGTCCGCGGCGACCAGGTAGCGCATCAGGTCGGCCAGACGGCGAAGCCCCGTCTCCGTGACGAAGCCGGGCTTCACAAGGGCGTCCAGCTGCTTCCGTACGTCCTGGAGGTTGGGAAGCAGCGCGGGGCTGCGTACGGCCTTCAGACGGCGTTCACAGGCCTGCCAGGCGGCAAGGACCTGCTGCACCTGGCCCACTGTGCGGACCGTCGCGTCGACGATCTCGGCGCGCACCCTGTCGTACAGCTTCCGATACGACTCCTCGTCCCACGCCGGCCCGCCGAAGTCCCCGATCAGCTTGTCCGCCGCCGCCGTCGCGCAGTCGTCGAACAAGCCCTGGATCGAGCCGTGCGGATTCGCGGACAGCGCCAGCTTCTGGGCGTTCGTCAGCTTCTCCGACGCGAACTTCGCCGGGTTCACCGGGATGTTCCGCAGGATGAGCCTCCGCGTGCCCTTCCACATCGCCTCCGCCTGTTCCGCCTCCGTGTCGAAGAGGCGTACGGAGACGGTGTCGCCGTCGTCCACCAGCGCCGGGTACGCCTTCACCGGCTGGCCGGCGCGGCGGGTCTCGAAGACGCGGGTGAGCGAGCCGATCGTCCAGTCGGTGAGGCCCTTGCGCTCCAGGGACTCGCCGCCCTGCCGCTCCGCGGTGGCGGCCGCGGCCTGCGAGAGGGCCTGGCGCGCCTTCGGCTTCAGCCGCAGCTTCAGCGCCTCCAGGTCCTTGTCCTCCGCCAGCTTGCGCCGCCGCTCGTCGACGATGCGGAAGGTGATGCGGAGGTGGTCGGGGATCTTGGACCAGTCGAAGTCGTCGGCCTCGAAGGGGACTCCGACCATGCGCTTCAGTTCGCGCGCCATCGTGACCGTCAGGGTTTCCTGGAGCGGGACGGCCGTGTCCAGGAACCGCTTCGCGAAGTTCGGCGCCGGCACGTAGTTGCGCCGGATCGGCTTCGGGAGGGAACGGATCAGCTCGGTGACGACCTCTTCCCGCAACCCCGGGATCTGCCAGTCGAAACCCTCGTCCGTGACCTGGTTGAGGACCTGGAGCGGGATGTGGACGGTCACACCGTCGGCGTCCGCGCCCGGCTCGAACTGGTAGGTGACACGGAACTTCAGCGGGCCCTGCCACCAGGAGTCCGGATAGTCGGCCTTGGTGACCGCCTCCGCCGACTCCCGGATGAGCATCTCCCGCTCGAAGTCCAGGAACTCCGGCTCCTCGTGCCGCTTCCGCTTCCACCAGGAGTCGAAGTGGGCGCCGGACACGACGTGTTCGGGCACCCGGGCGTCGTAGAAGTCGAAGAGCGTCTCGTCGTCGACGACGATGTCCCGGCGCCGGGCGCGGTGCTCCAGCTCCTCGACCTCGCTGAGGAGTCTGCGGTTGTCGGCGAAGAACTTGTGGTGGGTGCGCCAGTCGCCCTCGACGAGCGCGTTGCGGATGAACAGCTCGCGGGACGCCTCCGGGTCGATACGGCCGTAGTTCACCTTGCGCTGGGCGATGATCGGGACGCCGTACAGCGTGACCTTCTCGTACGCCATCACGGCCGCCTGGTCCTTCTCCCAGTGCGGTTCGCTGTACGTGCGCTTGAGCAGGTGCTCGGCGAGCGGCTCGACCCACTCGGGCTCGATCTTGGCGTTGACGCGCGCCCAGAGGCGGGAGGTCTCCACCAGCTCCGCCGACATGACGAACCGCGGCGGCTTCTTGAACAGCGCCGAGCCCGGGAAGATCGCGAACTTCGCGTTCCGTGCGCCCAGGTACTCGTTCTTCGCTGTGTTTTTCCCACCCTCCCCCCCGGCGTTCTTCACGTCCTTCATGCCGATGTGCGAGAGCAGACCGGCGAGGAGGGAGACGTGGACACGGTCGCCGGGGGCGTCCTCCTCGTTGAGGTGGATGCCCATCTGCTTGGCGACGGTGCGGAGCTGGGAGTAGATGTCCTGCCATTCGCGGATGCGCAGGAAGTTCAGGTACTCCTGCTTGCACATCCGGCGGAAGGACGACGAGCCGCGCTCCTTCTGCTGCTCGCGGATGTAGCGCCACAGGTTGAGGTAGGCCAGGAAGTCGCTGGTCTCGTCCTTGAAGCGGGCGTGCTGCTGGTCGGCCTGCGCCTGCTTCTCGGCGGGGCGCTCACGCGGGTCCTGGATCGAGAGCGCGGCTGCTATGACCATGACCTCGCGGACGCAGCCGTTCTTGTCGGCCTCCAGGACCATACGGGCCAGGCGGGGGTCGACCGGCAGCTGGGCGAGCTTGCGGCCGGTCTGGGTGAGCCGCTTGCGTACGTCCTTCTCCGCCGGGTCCAACGCGCCCAGCTCCTGGAGCAGTTGGACGCCGTCGCGGATGTTGCGGTGGTCCGGCGGGTCGATGAACGGGAACTTCTCGATGTCGCCCAGGCCGGCCGCGGTCATCTGCAGGATGACGGAGGCGAGGTTCGTACGGAGGATCTCCGCGTCCGTGAACTCCGGGCGGGCGACGAAGTCGTCCTCGGAGTAGAGGCGGATGCAGATGCCGTCGGACGTACGGCCGCAGCGGCCCTTGCGCTGGTTGGCGCTGGCCTGGGAGACCGGCTCGATGGGGAGCCGTTGGACCTTGGTGCGGTGGCTGTAGCGGGAGATCCGGGCGAAGCCCGGGTCGATGACGTACTTGATGCCCGGGACGGTGAGGGAGGTCTCGGCGACGTTCGTGGCCAGAACGATCCTGCGCCCCGTGTGCGGCTGGAAGACGCGGTGCTGCTCGGCGTGCGAGAGGCGGGCGTAGAGGGGCAGGACCTCGGTGAAGCGGTAGTTCTTCCTGACCAGCGCGTCGGCGGTGTCCCGGATCTCCCTTTCCCCCGAGAGGAAGACGAGGATGTCGCCCTTGCCCTCCCCCTGAAGCTCCTCGACGGCATCGCAGATCGCGGTGATCTGGTCCCGGTCGGAGTCGTCGCTGTCCTCTTCGAGGAGCGGGCGGTAGCGGACCTCCACGGGGTACGTGCGGCCGCTGACCTCGACGATGGGGGCGTCCCCGAAGTGCCGGGAGAAGCGCTCCGGGTCGATGGTCGCCGAGGTGATGACGACCTTCAGATCCGGCCTGCGCGGCAGCAGCTGGGCCAGGTAGCCCAGCAGGAAGTCGATGTTGAGGGACCGTTCGTGGGCCTCGTCGATGATGATCGTGTCGTAGGCGCGCAGCTCACGGTCGGTCTGGATCTCGGCGAGCAGGATGCCGTCCGTCATCAGTTTGATGAAGGTGGCGTCCTGGTTCACCTGGTCGGTGAAGCGGACCTTCCAGCCGACGGCCTCGCCGAGGGGGGTGTCCAGTTCCTCGGCGACGCGCTCGGCGACCGTACGGGCGGCGATACGACGGGGCTGGGTGTGCCCGATCATGCCGCGCACGCCCCGGCCGAGCTCCACGCAGATCTTCGGGATCTGCGTGGTCTTGCCGGAACCGGTCTCACCGGCGACGATCACGACCTGGTGATCACGGATGGCGTCCGCGATCTCGCTCTTCTTCTGGCTGACGGGCAGCTGCTCGGGATACGAGACGGCGGGCACGCGGGCACGTCGCTCGCTCATCCGCGCCTCGGCCTTGGCGACCTCCGCCTCGATCTCGGCCAGGACCGCGGCGCGCGCCTCCGGCTTGCGGATCTTGCGCGCGCCTTCGAGCCTGCGCCCGAGCCGCTGCGCGTCGCGCAGGGAGAGCTCGGTCAGGCGGGGAGCGAGAGTGCCGAGGGCCGGGGTACCGGGAGCCGGGGTGCCGGGGGCAGGGTGCGTAGACATACGCGATCCAGGATCTCATCCCCGGGAAATCCGTGGCGAACGATTTGTGCCCGGCCTACGGGGTCCGTGGCCCCGGAGTGACCGGAGGAGCCGCCGGCTGTCGCTGCTCCCGGGCCGCGCCGTCCCCGAGGGCGATCGACTTCGCCGTGTTCGATACGGCCTTGATGCCCAGGTAGGCCGTGGTCATGCCGCTCATGGCGGTGAAGGCGGCGGTGACGACGCCGACGATCACCGCCCTGTCGCCGTCGAGCCGCCAGACCCCCACGACCGCCACCACGGCGATCGCCAGATTGGTACCGATCACCGAGAACAGGCCGTACCGCGCCCGGCTCTTCTCCAAGGAGTCGTCCTGCACGCCCCTGGCGTCGTCCTGCTTCATGTTCCCCTGCCCCAGCCCTCCGCCGACCAGCCAGAACGTAGCGCCGGGCGGGCGCGCTGCCAAGCCGGTCGGCGTATTCGTACGGGTGTCTTGTACGGCTGTCACCGCACGTCGACGTAGTCCTCCCGGCCCTCACCCACGAAGTGCTTGCTGTCGGGGTAGAGGAAGACGGGCACCCAGGTGCCGTCCTGCTTGGCCGTGAAACCCTTGCTGAAGGAGCCGTTCGTCTTCGTGGTGACCGTGGCCATCAGGTACCAGGTCGACGTCCCCTTGGGCCGGAAGAGGATCTGCACCTTCTTGCCGCCGTAGGCGTTCCAGCTGGTGGCGCCGACCTTGTGTTCCTGGAGCACGCCCTTGACGGTGATCGTCCTGCCCTTGTACACGGGCTCGGGGGACGCGTTGGCGTCCTTGACCCGGGTGAGGGCGCGGTTGCGGCGGAGGCTGTTGCTGACGGTGCCCTTGATGTCCTTGGTGGTGGAGCCGGCGTAGCTCAGCCGCCAGTAGCCGTCGGTGTAGCCCGGCAGCCTGTCAGTGAAGTCATTGCCGAAGGCGACCTTGAGGGTCGTCTGGGTGGTCCAGCCCGTCTTGCCGTCGGCCGAGTACTGGATGTCGACGTTGGCCGAGTCGGGGCCGCCGCGGCCGGTCACGTCGAGGGTGCCGTTGATCGTCACCTGGGCGTACTTGTCCAGTGACGCCGTGAACGAACTGAACTTCGTCGTCGCCGTGGCCGCGACGGTGACGTCGGCGGTCGTGTGCACGATGTAGGGGTTGAACGGGCTCGTCGGGACGGAGATCTCGTAGACGCTCTTGGCGATGGACGCGGACAGCCCGAAGGAGAAACGGCCGTTCGCGTCGGTCGTCGTGTCGACGGGGCTGTAGGTGCTGGAGTCCTTTTCGTTCATCTCCACCGGGGTGCCGGTCAGCGGCCGCCACTCACCGTCGTACTGGTACTGGAGCGTGCCGGCGACAGTGATCTTGTCGCCGGTGGTGACGTGGAAGTCGCTCTGGTCGAGGACGAACCGGGTCGGCGCGGCCTGCGGCCAGACGTCGGCCGAGTCACTGGTGACGTAGCCGAGGTCGCCGCTGTACCTGGCGATGGCCCAGCCGCCCGTCGTCTCGCGGGAGGCGGAGAAATGGCCGACGTCGTCGGTGACGACGGGTGTGTCCTTGGCGCCGTTGTCGAACTGGACGTCCACATCGGTACCGGCCAGCGGCACCGTCTCCCGGGTGCGGGGGTCGCGGAGGACCAGGTCGCCGGTGGCGGTGGCCGTCCTGTGCTCGAAGTCCGGCTCGGTGGGCGTGACGGTGAAGTCGCTGAAGACGGGTTGCTTCGCGTAGTTCAGCGTGCCCGCGTTCTTCTGGACGGTGGTCTCGCCCGAGCTGTCCGTGACCTCGAAGTCGACCGTGTACTTGCCGAGGGCGTCCAGGTGGATGGGCTGGGAGGCCCAGACGCCGTCCCACGAGTAGATGTCGTACTTCTTCGTGAAGTCGGTGACGGTGGCCACCGGCGGGTCCGTGTCGCTGCTGCCGACCGGGCGGAGCATCGCGGTGATCTTGTCGATTCCGCCGCTGTACTCGAGGCGTACGTCGAGCACCGACCAGTCGCGCCCGTCGCTGTAGGCGTCTTTGACGGTCGTCCCCGCGGCATGGGCCGTACCGGGCATCGCAAGCGTGCCGACCAGGACGGCACCGGCCGTCACCAGCCCTCTGGCGATCTGTCTCAAGAACCCCCCTCAGGTTCCCCGCGCTCACTGTGAGCGACGACGAAGCCCCCCTCCGGAGATACCGGGAGGGGGGCTTCGTACTGGTGGCTGGGGCCGGGGTCGAACCGGCGACCTATCGCTTTTCAGGCGATCGCTCGTACCAACTGAGCTACCCAGCCACGAGGCTTCCGAGGAAGCCTCAGCGGTCCTGACGGGATTTGAACCCGCGGCCTCCACCTTGACAGGGTGGCGAGCACTCCAAACTGCTCCACAGGACCAAGCTTTGTGGGCGACCACCAGTGTCGCACACGGTTTCGCGTGCCCCCAACGAGATTCTTACAGCCACGCACGGCGAACTCGACGGGAACGAACGCTTTCCACGACTGTTGAGCTGCAGCACCGCCACCGAGGGGGTGCCCCCGAGTGACTGATCAAACGCGCTGTGGTTTGCCCGACGTCGCTGGAAAAGCGTATCAGAACGCGCCCCGTGCCTCCGCCGTCGGCTTCCTGGCCGGCCGCCCCTGTGGCGTGGCCGGCGCGGGCAAGAGGGTTCGGCCCGTGACGGCATGCGGTCATGGCACACGGGGGCCGCCGTATCCCGCCGACCGGCTCGTGCCGCCGTCCGCTCCCGTGGAACCGGCACTCCTCTGTCGTGAGGGCTGCGCACCGCCCGGTGTGGTGCGACCGCGGACCGTGCGTGCGTACATGCTCGCGACAGCGAGACCCAGGCCGACGACGGCGGCGGGGGCGGCCGGCGCCCAGCCCCCGCCGCCCCCGGAACCGGCAGCCACCGCCACGGCCGCGGTGACCACGGCGGCGACCAGGCCGCAGGCGAGGAGGGTGGCGAAGACGTACCGGGACAGGTCGTGGCTCCGGCCGTGCTGGGGCGGGCCGGGGTCCAGCGCCGCCCAGTGGCGGGCGATCTCCCGTATCTCGTGGTGGTGTTGTGCGGCGGCACGGATCCGCAGAGCAGCCGTGACGGTCGCACCCCCTGCCGCCATGACGTACACCGCCTGCCACACCCCGCCGACGAAGAGCAGTACGGCGATGGCCGCGAGGGTCGTCCAGCCGGTGAGGCAGGCCGCGGCCGCGGTACGGCGCGAGCGCGGTCGATCGGCTCCCGCGCGCAGGTCGGCGAGGGCCGGCAGGTACCAGACGCAGCCTGCGGCGGTCACCAGCGCGGTGCCCAGCCCGAGGGCGGGTTGGGACACGGTTCAGCCCACCTCTTCGAGTGCGGCGATCTCCGGGTGGTGCAGGTCGAACGCCGGGGACTCGGAGCGGATGCGGGGCAGGGAGACGAAGTTGTGGCGCGGTGGCGGGCACGAGGTCGCCCACTCCAGCGAACGGCCGTAGCCCCAGGGGTCGTCGACGTCGACCGGCTTGCCGTATTTCGCGGTCTTCCAGACGTTGTAGAGGAACGGCAGGATCGACATCCCCAGCAGGAACGAGCCGATGGTGGACAGGGTGTTGAGGGCGGTGAAGCCGTCGGCGGCCAGGTAGTCGGCGTAGCGGCGGGGCATGCCCTCGACACCGAGCCAGTGCTGGACCAGGAAGGTCAGGTGGAAGCCGACCGTCAGCGTCCAGAAGGTGACCTTGCCGAGGCGTTCGTCGAGCATCTTGCCGGTGAACTTGGGCCACCAGAAGTGGAAGCCGGCGAACATCGCATACACGACCGTGCCGAAGACCGTGTAGTGGAAGTGCGCGACCACGAAGTACGAGTCGGACAGATGGAAGTCCAGCGGGGGCGAGGCCAGGATCACGCCGGTCAGACCGCCGAAGACGAAGGTGATGAGGAAGCCGGTGGTCCACAGCATCGGCGTCTCGAAGCTCAGGGAGCCCTTCCACATGGTGCCGATCCAGTTGAAGAACTTCACGCCGGTCGGGACCGCGATCAGGAAGGTCATGAAGGAGAAGAAGGGCAGCAGGACCCCGCCCGTGACGTACATGTGGTGCGCCCACACCGTGACCGACAGCCCGGCGATGGCGATCGTGGCTCCGATCAGGCCCATGTAGCCGAACATCGGCTTGCGGGCGAAGACCGGCACCACCTCGGAGACGATGCCGAAGAACGGCAGGGCGAGGACGTACACCTCGGGATGGCCGAAGAACCAGAACAGGTGCTGCCACAGCAGGGCGCCGCCGTTGGCCGCGTCGAAGACATGGCTGCCGAACTTGCGGTCGCACTCCAGCGCGAACAGCGCGGCCGCCAGCACCGGGAAGATGATCAGTACCAGGACGCCGGTCAGCAGCACGTTCCAGGTGAAGATCGGCATCCGGAACATCGTCATGCCCGGGGCCCGCATGCAGATGATGGTGGTGATGAAGTTGACCGCGCCGAGGATGCTGCCGAAGCCGGACAGCGCGACGCCCATGATCCACAGGTCGGCGCCCAGGCCCGGTGAATGGACGGCGTCGGACAGCGGGGCGTACAGGAACCAGCCGAAGTCGGCGGCGCCGCCCGGAGTGAGGAAGCCGAAGGCGGCGATCGAGGAGCCGAACAGGAAGAGCCAGTAGGCCAGCATGTTCAGCCGGGGGAAGGCGACGTCCGGGGCGCCGATCTGCAGTGGCATGATCCAGTTGGCGAAGCCGGTGAACAGGGGCATCGCGAACATCAGCAGCATGATCGAGCCGTGCATGGTGAACGCCTGGTTGAACTGCTCGGTGGACATGATCTGCAGTCCGGGACGGGCGAGTTCGGCGCGCATCAGCAGTGCCAGCGCGCCGCCCACGAGGAAGAACGCGAACGCGGTGACCAGGTACATCGTCCCGATCTTCTTGTGGTCGGTGGTCGTCAGCCACTCCGTCCACGCCGGCCGGGCCGCAGGCCGTACCGGAGGTCCGGATGCCTCGTCCGCCACGGCGACAACGGCACGCGGTCGCGCGGTCCCCACCTGTTGTATCTCGTCCACCGGACGGCGTCCTCCCCATCGGCTGATGTCGTCGACGGGCCGGTCAGTGCCAGAAGTGCGGGAATGGACCTGGCCCTTCCCGGCCGCCGCCACATGATCAGCCGTGGGGCACCCGGCCCGGATAGGGTCCAACAGCCCCTGCCTGGGCCCGTCGATAGGGTCCAACGGCCCCTCTTCGCGCCGGTGTGCGGACGGGCGCACCTCACCCCGCACCGCGGCCGTACGCTGCTGGACACCGACCGTCCAGGAGCACCAGGACATGCCCGAATCACCACGCCCGACCTCAGCGCCGTCACGGTTGCGACTCGACGTGCCGGACCGGATGCACAGCCTCCTCGACGCCGTCACGAACATCGGCCGCGGCCTCGAACTGCCCCAGGTGCTCGGCAGTATCGTGGAGGCGGCGGTCGCCCTCACCGACGCCGAGTACGGCGCCCTCGGCGTGATCGGCGACGGACAGCGGCTGTCGCAGTTCCTGCCGGTCGGCATCGCCGACGAGCTCGCCGCCCGGATCGGCCAATCCCCTTGCGGGCGCGGCATCCTCGGCGAGCTGATCCGCAACCCGGTTCCCTTGCGCCTCACGGACCTGACGCGGCATCCGAACAGTTACGGCTTCCCCGAGCACCATCCGCCGATGCGCACGTTCGTGGGGGTGCCCATCCGTGTACGGGACGAGGTGTTCGGCAACCTGTACCTGACCGAGAAGCGGGGAGGGGCGGGATTCGACGCCGACGACGAGGCGGTCCTGGCCACCCTGGCCAACGCGGCCGGAGTCGCCGTCGACAACGCCCGCATGTACCACGACAGCCGACGCCGGGAACGCTGGCTCGAAGCTCTCAGTGAAATCACCCGCAGCCTGTTCGCCGGAACCCCCGTCCGTGAGGTGCTGCATCTGATCGCCCGGCGGGCGAGCGAGGTGGCCGACGCCGACCTGGCCGCCGTACTGCTGCCGGCCGACAGCGGCGGCGCCCGGCTCACGGTGGAGGTGGCGTACGGCCGCGATGCCATGGGGGTGCCCCCGCTCGAGCGAAGCAGAGAGCGGGGGAACGTCGAGGGAGCGGTCCTGCCCACGCAGGATTCAGCGGCATATCCGCTCGGCGGCAAGGGGCACGCGGACGCGTACGGTCCCACCGTGGCGGTCCCGCTGCCTCTGGACGCCTCGGCCTGCGGCGCGCTGCGCCTGAGCCGGTGCGCGGGCCGCCCGGCCTTCGACGACACCGAGGTGGCCCTGGTCTCCCGGTTCGCCGACCAGGCCGCGATCGCCCTGGAACTGGCCCGGCGCCGCGCCGAGTCCGAGGAACTGGCCGTCCTGCATGAACGCGACCGCATCGCCCGCGACCTGCACGACCTGGCGATCCAGCGGCTCTTCGCCACCGGCATGACCCTGCAGAGCGCTTCCCGCATGATCGAGCGCCCCGATGCGGCCGAGCGCGTCGCTCGGGCGGTGAAGGACCTGGACACCACCGTCCAGATCATCCGCTCCACCATCTTCGAGCTGCGCTCGGCCGGGGACGACCGCGGCGGCCCGGGGCTGCGGCGCCGTATGCCCGAGACCGCCCGGCTGGCGGCCCAGTCGCTCGGCTTCAGCCCGGTCCTGCGGATCGACGGCCCGGTGGACTCCACTGTCCCCGCCGACGTGGCCGAACACGTCCTGGCGGTGACCGCCGAAGCCCTCAGCAACATCGCCCGGCACGCCGGCGCCCGCCGCGCGGACGTCGTCCTGAGCGTGCCGCCGGCCGGGGATGTCCTCACCCTCACGGTGACGGACGACGGAACGGGTACGGGTGTGCCAGGCGGCCGGCACACCGGAGGTCTGGCCAACCTGCGCTCCCGCGCGGAGCAGTACGGCGGGACGCTGACCGTCGAGTCCCCGGCACAGGGCGGCACCCGGCTCGTGTGGCGGGTGCCGTTGCCCCCCGACTGACCGGGCGCCGGTCTACCGCTCGGGCCCCCGCTGCTCCCGCAGTTTCCCGGCGAGCATCGCCGCCTGGATGCGGCGGCCCACGCCCAGCTTGGCCAGGATGGACGACACCCGGTTCTTGATCGTCTTCTCGGCGAGGAACAGCCGCTCGGCGATCTGGCGGTTCGTCAGCCCCTCGCCGATCAGCTCCAGGATTTCCTGCTCGCGCGGCGACAGCCGCTCCAACTCCGGTGAGACGGCGGGCGGTTCGGGCTCCGGCCGAGGATCGCGCAGCCGCGCCATCACCCGCGCGGCCGCCCGCGGATCCAGCAGGGACTCGCCGCTCGCCACCGTACGCACGGCGGCCACCAGGTCGGAGCCGTCGATCCGCTTGAGCACATAGCCGGCGGCGCCCGCCATGATCGCGTCGAACAGGGCCTCGTCGTCGTCGAACGAGGTCAGCATCAGGCAGGCCAGCTCGGGCATCCGGGCCCGCAACTCCCGGCACACCTCCACCCCCGCATGGTCCCCGCTCTCGCCCTCACCGAGCCGCACATCCAGCACCGCGACATGCGGGCGGACCGCGGGCACCCGGGCGAGCGCCTCCCGGGCGTCGGCCGCCTCCCCGGCCACCACGATGTCCGGCTCGGCCTCCAGCAGGTCACGCACCCCGCGGCGTACGACCTCGTGGTCGTCCAGGATGAACACCCGCAGAGGTGAGGCGGGTGAGGGGACGGGCTCGGTGCGCGTGTGTGCTTCCACGGAAGCCCAGCTTACGAGCCCGGCCGCTCCTCGAATGGGCGGGCCGCCTCGTCGTGCACGACGTCGGGGACTCCCTCGGGCCGGCGGGTGACCGCCGTGGTCGGCGCGAGCGCGGCCGGGGCGCCGAACACCGATCGGCTTTACGAACCCATTGAGGGCCCAAGAGGTCCCGCGGGACCCCGCATCCGTACTCCGGTCATGTGCGGGTTCCGAACCGGACAGGAGACACGGTGCTCGTTTCACGGAAGGCGGCGGGAACTCTCTTTCTGGGGGGTGCCCTCGCCATGACCCTCGGGTCGCTCCTCTATCCCGCCATGCTCGGAGTCCAGAAGGTCAGCAGCGCGGGCTGGCATTGCGCAAGGACACGACGAAGGCGGTCAAGACCGCGGGTGAGCACCTGATCGACGGGGATGCCTCGCTGGACGCCGCCTCCCGCAGGGTTGCCGGCCAGTTGGACATCACGCTGCCCAACCAGCCGTCGCCACAACAGCAGGGCTTCGTGGCCACGTTGAAGGCGGACGGCCGCAAGCAGTTCGGCACCGACATGGCCACCATCCTGCGCGCGACAGCAGGCCAGATCCTCTCCACGATCGCGAGCGTCCGCGCCACCACGAAGAACTCGCTGGTCCGCGCCCTGGCCGACCAGGCCAACAACACCGTCCTGGACCGCATCACGGTCCTGGAGAAGACCGGCCTGGTCGACTTCGACCGGGTTCTCCTCCAGGAGACCACCGCACCCAAGCTCCTGGCCCAGGACATGACCCCGCCGCCCCCGGTCGCGGGTCAGCCGCAGGTCGTCCTCACCCCGCCGGCGAACAGCACGGTCTCGCCGAGTCCGTCGGTGGGGTGAGAACACGGTCCGAGCGCGCCGGAGACGATCAGCAGCCGGGCGAAGGCGCGGGGGCGCCGGTCCACGGGCCCACGGTGGTCGACGAGTGGCTGCCGCCGCGCGGACCGCGGTCGCTGTTCGGCTCCGGTGCGACGCGTATGCCCTCACGCACCGCGCCCTGCGGCCATATGACCTCGACCGGAACGCCGTGCGCGCGGGCGTACGCCACCAGGTGCGCGGTGGCGTCCCGTCCGTTGGAGGGTGAGCCGTCCCACACGGCCAGCAGCTGCCGGCATCCCGCGATCATCCGTTCGTCCGCGCCGACGCACGCGTCTCGGTCGGCCGGGTCATATGCCAGCAGGCGCACCTGCTCGGCGAGGACCAGCAACTCGCCGGTCGCCGTCCGGTCACGCGTCGGCAGCAGCGCGGGCACCATCCCGTGCGTGGGCGTCACCACGACCAGCGGTCGCCCCGCCGCCCGCACCGCCCGCCCGAACGCCAGTGGCACTCCGGCACCCGCGCGCACCACGCCCGGCGCTCGTACGAACTGTTGCTCCAGCCGTGCCCGCAGCTCGGCCTCCACCAGCTTCAGCGTGTCCGGAGCCAGGTCGGCGTGTCCGACCGCCGTGATCATCGTCCCGCTCACCCTTCCGGCCCTATGGCGATCTCGCTCGCCCGTTCGTCCCGCACTGCACGGCCCCGCCCGCCCCGCCCCTGGTCGGGACCGCTGGACCGGGCCCAGGGGCGGAATCCAAGCGGCACGAGCGGGACCGCGGGATCAGTGAAGTCAGTGCGCCCGACCGGCAACAAGGGCCGAAAGGCCCTGGCAAAGAGCCGTGCCACCGGTTCACCGGGTATCGGCTGGGCCCGTACATGGGCGGAGTCGCGCGGTGCGGCCCCGTTGGAAGCCGTATCGCCCGTACCCTTCGTAGTGTCTATGGCGTCACATAGCGGGCGCCGAACACTGGAGGTAGTACCTCGTGCTGATTGCTCAGCGTCCGTCTCTGACCGAAGAGGTCGTCGACGAGTTCCGCTCCCGGTTCGTGATCGAGCCGCTGGAGCCGGGCTTCGGCTACACCCTCGGCAACTCGCTCCGCCGTACGCTCCTCTCCTCGATCCCCGGTGCGGCTGTCACGTCGATCCGGATCGACGGCGTGCTGCACGAGTTCACCACCGTGCCGGGCGTCAAGGAGGACGTCACCGACCTGATCCTCAACATCAAGCAGCTGGTCGTCTCCTCGGAGCAGGACGAGCCGGTCGTGATGTACCTGCGCAAGCAGGGCCCGGGTCTGGTCACCGCCGCCGACATCGCGCCCCCGGCCGGTGT
This sequence comes from Streptomyces sp. NPDC001617, assembly GCF_053596855.1. Classification (NCBI taxonomy): domain Bacteria; kingdom Bacillati; phylum Actinomycetota; class Actinomycetes; order Kitasatosporales; family Streptomycetaceae; genus Streptomyces; species Streptomyces sp. NPDC001617. The sequence continues at coordinate 163,645 of NZ_JBSFHA010000008.1, read as the reverse complement.
CGAGGTGCACAACCCCGACCTGGTCCTCGCCACGCTCAACGGCAAGGGCAAGCTGGAGATGGAGCTCACGGTCGAGCGTGGCCGCGGTTACGTCTCCGCCGTGCAGAACAAGCAGGTGGGCCAGGAGATCGGCCGTATCCCGGTCGACTCCATCTACAGCCCCGTGCTGAAGGTCACGTACAAGGTCGAGGCCACGCGTGTCGAGCAGCGCACCGACTTCGACAAGCTGATCGTCGACGTCGAGACCAAGCAGGCCATGCGTCCCCGTGACGCCATGGCCTCCGCCGGTAAGACCCTGGTCGAGCTGTTCGGTCTCGCCCGCGAGCTGAACATCGACGCCGAGGGCATCGACATGGGCCCGTCCCCCACGGACGCCGCCCTTGCCGCCGACCTGGCGCTGCCGATCGAGGAGCTGGAGCTCACCGTCCGCTCCTACAACTGCCTCAAGCGTGAGGGCATCCACTCCGTGGGTGAGCTCGTCGCCCGCTCCGAGGCCGACCTCCTGGACATCCGCAACTTCGGTGCGAAGTCCATCGACGAGGTCAAGGCGAAGCTGGCCGGCATGGGCCTGGCCCTGAAGGACAGCCCGCCCGGATTCGACCCCACGGCCGCCGCCGACGCCTTCGGCGCCGACGACGACGCGGACGCGGGTTTCGTGGAGACCGAGCAGTACTGACGGTACTGACCGGTCGTTGCCGATGAGCATCCGCTCATCGGGTTCCTGACCCCGGTACCTGATACGGCCGGGGCAGACACACAGGAGAAGAACAATGCCGAAGCCCACCAAGGGTGCCCGTCTGGGCGGCAGCGCCGCGCACGAGAAGCTGCTCCTCGCGAACCTCGCGAAGGCGCTCTTCGAGCACGGTCGTATCACCACCACCGAGGCGAAGGCCCGCCGTCTTCGTCCGTACGCCGAGCGTCTGGTCACCAAGGCGAAGAAGGGCGACCTTCACAACCGCCGCCAGGTGCTCCAGGTCATCACGGACAAGAGCGTCGTCCACACGCTCTTCACCGAGATCGGCCCGCGCTACGAGAACCGTCCGGGTGGCTACACCCGTATCACCAAGATCGGTAACCGCCGTGGCGACAACGCGCCCATGGCTGTCATCGAGCTGGTCGAGGCGCTGACGGTCGCGCAGCAGGCGACGGGTGAGGCGGAGGCCGCGACGAAGCGTGCCGCCAAGGACGCCGAGGCCGCTCCGGTCGCCGAGGTCGAGGACGCCAAGGTCGATGTGACCAAGGCCGACGAGGCCGAGGACGCCACCGAGCCCGCCGCGGACGCGGCTGAGGGTGACGCCAAGGACGCGTAAGCGTTCCGCGATCGCGGGTCCGTTCCTTTTGGGGAGCGGGCCCGCTTTTGTGTTGCTGAGAGGATCTGTACGTGAGTGATGAAGCGGCACCCGGGTATGTGCGCGTCCGTCTCGACCTGTCCTACGACGGCACCGACTTCCATGGCTGGGCCAAGCAGGCCGGTGGGAAGCGGACCGTGCAGGGGGAGATCGAGGATGCTCTGCGGACCGTCACGCGGTCGGGGGGCACGACGTACGAGCTGACGGTCGCCGGGCGGACCGATGCCGGGGTGCATGCGCGGGGGCAGGTCGCCCATGTCGATCTGCCGCAGGGTGTCTGGCGTGAGCATCACGAGAAGCTGCTGAAGCGGCTCGCCGGGCGGTTGCCGAAGGATGTGCGGGTGTGGGCGCTGCGGGAGGCGCCCAGTGGGTTCAATGCCCGGTTCTCGGCGATCTGGCGGCGGTATGCGTATCGGGTCACCGACAACCCGGGTGGCGTGGACCCTCTCCTCCGCAACCACGTCCTCTGGCACGACTGGCCCCTCGACGTCGACGCCATGAACGAGGCCGCCGAACGGCTGCTCGGGGAGCACGAATTCGCCGCGTACTGCAAGAAGCGCGAGGGGGCGACCACCATTCGTACGCTCCAGGAGCTGAGCCTGGTGCGGGGGGAGGACGGGATCGTCACGGCCACCGTGCGCGCCGACGCCTTCTGCCACAACATGGTCCGCTCGCTCATCGGCGCCCTGCTGTTCGTCGGCGACGGCCACCGCCCGACCGACTGGCCCGGCAAGGTGCTTGCCGCCGGTGTGCGGGATTCCGCCGTGCACGTCGTACGCCCGCACGGGCTGACGCTGGAGGAAGTCGGCTATCCGGCCGACGAGTTGCTGGCCGCGCGGAACAAGGAGGCGCGGAACAGGCGGTCGTTGCCGGCGGGGGGTGGGTGCTGAACCGGCTGCCGGCGTAGGACCGGAAGGTCGGCCTCGAGGACCTGCCGCGCGGAAAGCGAGGCCCCGCCCTGGGCCGCTGGCCGAGGGCGGGGCTGTTCAGCCGGTCGCAGTCGTGCTCACTGCCTGACGGTGAAGTACTGCCAGGCGCCCCAGGTGCTGAGGTTGGTGTTGTCCTTACTGCTGTGGATGTACTCCGCGGCGATGCGGAACCTGCTGTTGACGGACGTGGTGAGAGACATCTGGTGGCGGCCGGCGCTGGTGGAGCTCAGGGTGGAGCAGGGGGTGGTGGTCTGCGTGTGCCAGGCGCCGCTGTAGTACCGCTGTACGCGGAAGACGATGCACTGGCCGGCCTTGTTGGGTGTGACGGTGGCGTCGAGTTGCTCCTTGGCGGTGTGGTGGTACACCCGGTAGAGAGTGCTGCCGTAGTTCGTGCTCGTGTAGTAGCCGGACAGCTTCTCCGAGATCCGCACATAGGAGTGCACGCTTCGGGCGACGGTCTTCGGGGCGTACCGGTAGTCGCCGGCGAAGACCGCGCTGAACGTGGTGTTGCGGGTGAGCTTGTAGGACCCCGTCAGATTGCCGTGGGAGTCCACCGTGCCCGACTTCACCTGGACCGACGTGCCGCCGTACGGCTGGGCGTAGATCGTCACCGTGCGCTTGTTGTAGGTCGTACCGAGGTGAGCGGTGACCTTCGCGGACTGACCGTACGAGTACGTCGAGTGGTCGGTGGCGATGGTCAGGTCCGTCGAGACCCGGGACACCTGGACGGTGGCGCTGCGGTTGCCCGGCTTGTGTGAGGTGTCGCCGCCGTAGGCCACCTTGTAGGTGTTGGCGCCGCCGATCTGCGGGGTGTCCGCGAACGTGAACGAACCGTCCGCGGCGACCTTCGCGTCGGCGAGTGCGACGCCGGACGGGTGTGCGAGGTCGGTCTTCGTCACCGTGACGACCCCACCGGTGGCGAAGGGCGAGCCGGAGAGCGTGCCGGACACGGTCAACTTGTGCGTGCGGGTGGCCGTGGCCGGGGCCGTCAGGGTGACCGTGGTGGCCAGCTTGGACACCTGGACGAGGCTTGTCGTGCTCGTCGCCTCGTGTGTTGCGTCCCCCTCGTAGCTCGCGGCGTAGGTGTACGTGCCTTCAGCCGGCGGGGTGTCGCTGAAGGTGAAGGAGCCGTCCGCCGCCGTCGTCGCGTTGAGCAGCGCCGTCCCGTTCCGCGTGATGTGCGCGACCTGACCTGCGGGAAGCGCCACGGACGAGGTCAACGTGCCGTCGACGGTCAACTTCCGACCCGGCACACCCGTGCTCGGGGCGGTGAGATGGAGCGAGGTCTCCGCCTTCGGCTCCGTCGCCGGGGGCGCCGCCTCGCTGACGACCGGGCCGCTGACCGTCTGCACGTCGGAGCTGTCGCCGGTGGCACCGGAGAAGGCGAGCAGCGCGGTGGACGTCAGCGTCGGTGTCGCGTCCATCACCTGCGTCCCGTCGATCCAGACGTACACATGGCCGGTGGCCACCTGGATGTCGACCTGGTGCGTGCCCTGGCGCAGGGAGGTGCTGAGGGGGGCCACCGACTGGTAGTCGATCGCCGACGAGCCGGCCGAACTGCGGCCGACGCCCACGAAGTTCTGTGCCTTGAGCGTGTCGTTCCAGCCGGTGCCGAGCGCGATCACCGTGCCCGGCCGCCCCGCGATGCCGAGGCTGTCACCGGTCCCGCCCAGTGCCGAGGCGGAGTTCTGGTCCGGGTCGAGAAGGGTGAGCGTCATGCCCTTCCCGCCGGTGCCGGGGCCGAACTTCGTGGTGAAGGTGGCCCGCAGACCGTCGGTGCGCAGCGGCTCGGTGTACACCGCCGTGCCCGCCTGGTTGCTGGTGGCCGGGGTCAGCTGGACCCCGCCGCCGTCCGCCGGCACCGCCGAGCCGTTGGTCTGCCACTTCCCGTCGGCGGCCGAGGTGGTTGTGGCGGTGCCGGTACCGGTGCCCTTGACCGGCACGTACATGGCGCCCTGGCTGTTGCCGTTCGCGTCGGTCCCGGTGCCGGTGACCTCGTAGAAGGCGCTCAGATCCGCCGCCGAGCGCGGAGTGAACGTCACGCTCTGCACCGCGGTCTGCTCAGGACCGATGATCAGGCCCTCCGACAGCTGCACCGGGCTGTTGAAGTCACCCGTCGGTGCCTTGGCCTTGGTCACCGTCACCGGGATGTTGCCGGTGTTGGTGATGGTGAACGACAGCGACTTGGAGCTGCCGATCGGGACCTGGCCGAAGTCCAGCGAGCTCGTGGAGAACTCCAGGTGTCCCTGCCCCGTGATGGCCGTCGCCGTGACCGGCACGCTCAGCGTGTGCGTGGCGCCGCCGCCGCTGCTGCTGACCACGAGCGCGTCGCTGTCGACCTGGTCGGCGGTCGGCGTGTAGGTGACCGAGAGCACGAACGAGCCACCGGCCGGTACGACCGTCCCCGCGCTCGGCAGCCCCGAGGCGGCGAAGGCGCCGCCGGGCGAGTCGACCGAATCGATGGTCTCGGGTTCGGTACCGGTGTTGGTGATCTGGAGGTTCAGCGTCGAGGTGCTGCCGGTGGGCACTTCCCCGAAGTCCAGGGCGGCGGGTGCCGCCCCGAGGCCGGGCCTGGTGCCGATACCGTGCAGGGCGAAGACGAGTTTCTGGCCGTCCGACAGGTTCGCGGTGAGCGTGCCGTTGATGCCGCCGGTGGTGGTGGGGGCGAAGCTGATCGGTACGTCCAGGGTGGCGTCCGCCGCCAGCGCCGTGGGCTGCTCGGCGGTGGGTACGGCGGACGGGTCGACCGAGAACGCGCCGGAGGCCTTGAGCCCGGTGATGCTGACGTCCTGCGTGGCGGTCAGCTTCATGTCGGCCGAACTGCCGCTGCCCACGCCGACCTGGCCGAAGTCCAGCGAGGCCGCGGTCAGCGCCGTCCTGGCCGGGCTGCCGAAGCCGTAGAGCACACCGTCCCGGGTGCCGACGTACACCTTGCCGCCCTGGGCGGTCGGCGTGCTGAACTTCGTCGCGGTGCCGATCGGCGCGGACCACAGCAGCTGGAGCAGGCCGTTGCCGTCGGGGGTGGGGCTGTAGGCACGCAGGGTGCCGTCGGCCCCGGAGGCGTTGCTCGCGGAGGTCATCCACACCAGGCCACTGGACTCGTCCGTGCCGTCGGACGTGACCAGGGGAGAGCCGCTGGTGTAGCCGAAGGTGTCCTGGCTCTGGCCGGTGAGGGTGAGCGCGGGCGTACCGCCGTTGCGCACGCCGTACTTGAGAGCGCGCAGCGGACCCTGGTTGCCGACGACGTAGACATAGCCGCCGTCGCCACCCCAGAACGCGGGGTGCCCCCACATGCCCTGGTAGGGGCCGGACACGCTCACCGCGTCGTCGCCGCCCTGGGCCCCCTGGCCCATGCCGCCGAGGTTGTCGCGGTCGAGCAGGAACACCCGCCCGTCCTTGCCCTGCTGCACCAGCAGGTGGGGGTGCTCGTTCGTACCGAAGCCGTCCGGCAGCGCCATCGGGGCGCCCGAGGAGATGTCCTGGTCGTTGAGGTCCAGGGTGGCGGCGTCGCTCGGGCTGAAGAAGTCGGCCGTACTGAGGCTGTTGTCCGCGCCGACCTGGAGGCGTACGACGGACTCGGCCAGGGTTCCCTGAACGGTCTTGCCCGGCCCGGGCGCCGGGCTGATGCCGTTCCCGGTGCTGAAGAAGATCCGGCCGGACCCGTCCGAGACCAGTCCGCCGCCCGCCTGCCAGATGCCGGCGCCACCGGTGCCGGCACCGGTCGCCGTGGCCCACATCGAGGTGATGCTGTGCCCGGTGGTGCTCACCCCGACGACATAGCCGCGATACGGCCATGCGTCGCAGTGGGCGCCGAAGCCCGCGTAGACGACGCCGTCCATCAGAAGCAGGCCCGGGCGCTGCTGCTGGTAGTAGGCGTCGAAGGTGACGCTCGGGTCGTTGACGGGGCTTCCGGCGATGGTGACCGGCCACCCGGAGCGCTCGGTTCCGGAGGTCGGGTCCACCGCGTGCATCAGCCAGGTCGGGTGACGGTGTGTGGAGGTGCCGTCGTCGACCTTGGTGGTGAAGTAGAGGGAGTCGGTGGCGGAGTCGTAGACGGGGGTCGCGGTCGCGCCCACGTTGGGCACCAGGTCACCGCAGCCGATCGCCGAGGCCGGCCACGCCGCACCGTAGTTCTTGCTCCACTCGATCGCACCGGTGGCGCGGTCGAGGCCGTACACAGTGTTGCTCTCGGTGACCGCGATCACCTGGTCGCCGAGCACCAGGGGCTGGGCGTATATCTGCCCGTCCAGTTTGGTGGCGAAGAGCCGGCCGAAGGCGGACGACTGGACGACTGCCGGGGAGAGCCCGGCCTCGTTCTGGTCCCAGTTGGTGCGCAAGTTGTCGATGCCCTGGGTGGTCTGGTCGGCCTGGGCCGAGGACACCAGCAGGCTGATCGTCGTGCCGATCAGCGCCGCAGTGGCCACGGCCACTGTGGCGAGCAGCCATCTGCGCCGCCGGTTGCGATGGCGGCCACCGCGTGCGGGCATGGAAAACCCGGGCAAATCGGGACCTCCCCCTAGTGTTCGCGCCCGGAATGATCACAGGCGCGGCGCAAACGTGAAGACTGAGTGGTTGTTCTTACCATCAGTTGACCTTTTTGCGCACTACGGGGGCGGGCTCCGCTGCTGTGCGGCCCCACTGTTACCCCTGTGACCCGTGATGAAACCCTCACTTAACAAGGTTTGTTGAGTCACAAAGGGAAAACCCGGTTATGCTTTCGCGGTCCGGCTGAAAGTTCGAATTTGGGGCAGCTGGGCTCAGGGTGGGTTCACAGGGCCGTTCGAGGTCCTGGGGGGGTTCATGAGTAGTTCAGTGAGTGCTGAGGCGCGCCCTGAGCGCCCTCGGAGGCGCAGACGCGAGCCGGAGAACCATGGGCTCTTGCCACAGCCGCCGGACAACGCCGAGAAGTACTCGTACACGCGCCGTCACCTGTGGGTCCTGACGCTGGGCTCGCTGATCAGCTTCGCCTGTCTCGCGGTGAGTCAGTTCCTGTTCACGGCGTCCAGCCCGTGGTTCTGGCTGACGATGCCACTGCTCGCCTTCGTGGTCGCGGACTACCTGATCTCGCTGTACCTGGACGGGCTCAGCAAGGACTTCGACATCAAGGCGCACAAGCAGCTGGTGCGGGACTGGCGGCCCGCCGTCCACCCGAGCGTGGACGTCTTCCTGCCGGTGTGCGGTGAGCCGCTGGAGGTGCTGCACAACACCTGGGTCAACGTGAACCGGCTCGCGGGCACCTACCAGGGCGTCGTCAAGGTGTACGTGCTGGACGACGCCGACGACCCGGAGGTCGGCGCCATGGCGCGGGACTTCGGCTTCTTCTACGTGGTGCGGCCGAACCGCGGCTGGTTCAAGAAGGCCGGCAACCTCCACCACGCCTTCGGGATCACCGACGGTGACCACATCCTCATCCTCGACGCCGACTTCGCGCCGCGCGCCGACCTGCTCGACGAGCTGCTGCCGCACATGGACGCCGACGAGCGGATCGGGATCGTGCAGTCGCCGCAGTTCTTCCGGATCACCGACCGGCAGAACTGGATCGAGCGCGGCGCGGGAGCGGTGCAGGAGCAGTTCTACCGGTCCGTGCAGACCTCCCGCGAGGACAAGGACGGATCGATCTGTGTCGGCTCGTGCGCGGTGTACCGGCGCGCGGCCCTCGCCCAGATCGGCGGCATCACGCTGATCGAGCACTCCGAGGACATGTACACCGGGTTCGACCTGCGGGCGCTGGGCTGGAAGCTGCGCTACGTGCCCGTCGCGCTGTCGGCCGGTGTGTGCCCGGACACCGCCGGTGCCTTCCACAACCAGCAGTACCGCTGGTGCATGGGCTCGCTGGAACTGCTCACCGGCAAGCGGTTCTGGGAGCTGGACCTGAAGTTCCATACCCGCCTGTGCTACATCTCGGGTTTCCTCTACTACCTGCAGACCGCCCTGGCGACCTTCCTCACGCCGATCATCCCGCTGTCGCTGATGATCCTGCGCCCCGATCTGCTGCGCGCCGAGGCGGCGATGTGGGTGCTGCCCAGCGTGGCGTACGTGACGCTGGTGCTGCCCTTCTGGCACCGCGCGCCGTACCGGCTGGAGGCCTGGGCGGTGCGGGTGATGTACGGCTGGTCGCACGTCTTCGCCGTGTGGGACGTGTTGCGCGGCCGTCCGATGGGCTGGAAGCCGACCGGATCGCAGGGCGCCAAGAAGAACGGCATGCGCCGCTGGTGGATCGGCATGGTCGGGTGGACCGGCGGCACCGCGGTGCTGTGGGTGGTCGTCGCCGCCTGGCGGATGCTCACCGAGTATCCGCCGGACTTCGCCCTGATGCTGTCCGCAGGCCTCTTCTACGCGATCGTCGTCGGTCGCGCCCTCGTCCAGCCGCGCGCACGCGCCGTGCAGGAAGCGACCGCATGACTGTCCCCCTACGAACCGCACGAGCGCTTCGGCTCGTGCGGATGCTCGCCGCCGCGTTGCTCGCAAGCGCTCTCCTGGCGGGCTGTACCACCTTCTCCGGCAAGGGGCGTGACGAGTACGACCGGGCCCAGGGCGAGCAGCCGGGTGCCGAGAGCCCCGGCGAGGCCTCCGAGTCCGCGAAGCCCGAACCGCCGTACGACGTACGGCCGCTGTTGCAGCCCGCCAAGAAGTACCTGGGTGTGGCCGCCGACGGTGCCCCCGCCAAGATGACCTCCGTCGAGGACTTCGCGAAGCGGGGCGGCAAGAAGCCCAACCTGATCGAGTTCTACTCGGCCTGGGGCGACCAGTACGAGACGCGGCTGGTGCAGAAATCCTGGGACTACGGTGCCCTGGCCTTCATCGCCTGGGAGCCCTTCGACGCCTCCCTCAAGGACATCGCCTCCGGCAAGCAGGACGAGTACATCCGCTCCTACGCCAAGTCCGTCAAGACGCTGAACCTGCCGGTGGCGATCAGCTTCGCGCACGAGATGAACGGCTCCTGGTACCCCTGGGGCACCAAGAAGGCCGCGGCGGCGCAGTTCACCGCCGCCTACCAGCACATCCACGACCTCTTCGACGACGAGGGCGCCACCCAGGTCATCTGGGTGTGGAGCCCGAACGTCGTCAACCCGATGCCCAAGGTGAAGCTCAAGCCGTACTGGCCGGGCGACGACTACGTGGACTGGGTCGGCGTCATCGGCTACTACGCGGCCACCGGGCCGTCGACGTACAAGACGCTCTACGGGCCGACGATGAGCCAGATCCGGTCCTTCACGAAGAAACCGTTCATCATCGCGGAGACGGCGGCGCAGGCCGGTGAGCGCAAGCCCGCCGACATCAAGGACCTCTTCGAGGGGACCGCGAAGCGCGACGATGTCGTCGGGCTGGTCTGGTTCAACTTCGACAAGGAGACCGACTGGCGCGTCAACAGCGGGCCGCTGTCCCAGAAGGCCTTCCGGGAGCAGGCCACGGACCCGAGCTTCGGATTCGATGTGACCAAGCCATGACCGACCGGCACACGCCCGTCTGGGCGGACGACCCCGGTCTGCGCAGCGACGCGCACGACCCGTCGTACGGACAGGGTCAGCAGGGGCAGTGGCCCGGCGTACAGTCCCAGGACCCGTCGTGGTCGTACGAGCAGCAGTACGCCTACCAGGCGTATCCCGAGGCACAGCAGGGCGGCGTGACCGACACCGGCAGCTGGCGCTTCGACGGCCGTACCTCCTCGTACACCGACCAGCGGACCTACGACACCTTCGCGCCCTACGACCCGTACGCCACGTACACCGCGACCGAGCCGGCGCCGACCCCGGTGCCGGTGGCGCCCGAGCCCGAGCCGGAGAAGCCCGGCTACGTCCTGCCGCCCATCCAGGAGTCCTCCTGGGCCGTGGACACCGGGCGCAGTCGGCTGCTCGGGCGGCTGGTGCTGCTGTGCGTCCTGCTCATCCAGGTCGGGCTGTCGCTGCGCTTGCGCGGCACCGCGTTCGAGGACGAGGCGCTGTACGTCCTCGCGGGCCACTACGAGATCGGCAACATCCTGCACGGCACCCCCGTGCCGGGCGACTTCGAGGGCTACTTCTCCGGCTATCCGAAGCTGTACCCGGTGCTCGCCGCGATGGTCGACAGCGTGGCCGGGCTCGCCGGGGTGCGCATCGTCAGCCTGGTGTTCATGCTCGGCGCGACGAGCCTGCTGTACGCGATGACCCGCCGGATGTTCGACGTCCGGGCGGCGATCGGCGCGGCGGCCCTCTTCTCGGTCGTCCAGTCCACCGTGTTCCTCGGCAACTTCGCCACCTTCGACGCGGCGGCGATCTTCTTCCTGGCGCTGTCCGCGTGGATCGTGGTGCGCACCGGCCGTGCGCCGATCGCGGCGGTCGTGCTCGCGGCGCCTCCGGCGGTCCTCGCCTTCGCCACCAAGTACGCGGCGGGCCTGTACCTGCCCACCCTGGTGGTCCTGGCGGTGCTGACCGCCTACCGCCACCGCGGGCTGCGCGCGCTGGCGCGAGGAGTACTGCTCGGCGGGGCGATGGGCGCCCTGATGGGGGCCGGGTATCTCTTCGCCGGATCGCTCGGCGGCATCAGCCAGACCACCACCAACCGTGCCAAGGGGGCCGACACCGCGGCGCTGCTCCTGCAGCACAGCGCCGAGTGGGGCGGGCTGATGTTCCTCACGGCGGTGGGCGGCTCCCTCGCCTACGCGATCCGTCCGCACATGGGTGAGATGCCCTGGCTCGAACAGGTGGGCCCCGGCCGGTTCCGCCGTATCGCACTCGGTGTCCTGCTCTCCGGTACCGCGCTGCTCGCCCCGGCCTACCAGGTCCACCTGCAGACCGAGGTCTCGCTCTTCAAGCACGTGGGCTTCGGCCTGCTCTTCGCCGGACCGATGGCGGGCCTGGGCATATCACGCCTCGTCGGCCCGCACTTCCGGCACCCGCAGCTCGGGATCATGCTGTACGTCCTGACGCTGGTGTTCGGCATGGTGCAGGCGCAGCAGAACTACAGCTTCCCGGACTCCCGAGGGATGACGGCCGTCCTGCGCCCCATGGTCGACCGCAAGGGCACCTACCTGGCCGAGGAGCACGAGGTCCCCGCCTACTACCTGCGGGACATCACCGGCTACGCGCAGTGGCAGAGCACGTTCGGCATGGACTACACGGACAAGAAGGGTAAAAGGCACTCGGGCCCCGAGGCCTACGGTGCCGCCGTCAAAGACGCGAAGTTCGACGTCATCGTGTTGCGCGGGACGGTCACGCCCGACGTCGACACGGCTGTGACGGACGCGCTGCGCGGCAACCCTCACTACCGCCTGGCCGCCGTCACGCGATTCACCACCAGCAAGGGCGACGGCGCGTACCGGATTTGGGTGAAGAGATGAGTTTCGACGCCTTCGCCCGGTACGGCGGCGGGTATGCCGAGGGTTCCGGGGGCCACGATCCGCATCCGAGCCAGGACGCCTATGCCGGGCAGTGGGCGCATGGCGGTCAGGACGTCTACGCCGCTCCTGGGCAGGGCGTCAACGCGGCTCCCGGGACCTACGCGGAATCCGGGCCGTTCGGCGAGCCGACAATGTACGCGGACGCCGACCGGTATACCGGCGCCGGGACGGCCGTCACTGAGCCCGAGGCTCCGGAGGCCGGTAAGCAGGCCGCCGCGGTCGAGCCCGGCGAGGAGGCGCCCGAGGACGCGAAGGGCGGGCGGCTCGCGGCTGTCGTGACGTTCCTGCTGCCCACCGCGCTGGCCTTCGCCCTGATCCTGCGCCACTTCGGCGACCGCGAGCTGTGGCGGGACGAACACGCCACCTGGTGGGCGGCCAGCCTGTCGTTCCACGACCTGAGCATGCTGATCCGCACCGTCGACGTGGTGTTCACGCCGTACTACGTGTTCATGCACGGCTGGATCGCGGTGGCCGGTGACTCCCCGACCGCGATGCGGGTCCCGGGCTCGGTGGCCATGGCGGCGTCGGCCGGCCTGCTCGCCCTGCTCGGCAGGCGGCTGTTCACGACGCAGGTGGGTGTTCTCGCGGGGCTGGCCCTGGCCGTCCTGCCGCTGACCACACGGTACGGGCAGGAAATCCGGCCGTACCCCTTCGCGGTCGCCGCGGTGCTCCTGTCGACGCTGCTGCTCGCGCGGGCGCTGGACCGGCCGTCGTTCAAGGTGTGGGTCGCCTACACGCTGTCGGTGCCGCTGATCGGCTGGAGTCATCTGGCCTCGCTCGCGGTGCTCGGCGCCCACCTGGTGTTGGTCGTGCAGAAGCGGCGCGCGGGCGACAAGATCGTCGCCTGGGCCTACTCCGCGGCACTGATCCTCGGCATGTGCTTCGTCATGCCGATGGCTGTGTCCGGCTCGGGGCAGAGCGCTCAGATCGCGTGGAACACCCCGGGGTTCCAGGACCTGGTGGACTTCCCCAAGAACCTCTTCGGTTCCTGGGCGGTGGCCGTGCCCGTGATGGCGCTCGGCCTGGTCGGTCTGTGTTTCGCGGGCCGGATGGCGCTGCCGCTGGCCGCGTGGATCGTGCTGCCGCCGGTGGCCACGTATCTGACCGCGGCCCAGCTGCACCTCTTCCTGCCGCGCTATCTGCTGTTCACCGCGCCCGCGTGGGTGCTGCTCACGGCCGTCGCGGTGGGACGCCTGGCCGGTCCGGTGGCAGGGGCCAAGGCCGGCTCGGGCGGCGCGGCGCGGCGCGGCTTCGGCTGGGTGCTGGCGGCCGCCGCGGTCGCGGGACTCGCCTTCCAGTCGCTGCCGGGTATCCGCGAGGCCCGGCACAACGCGCTGGGCGAGCCGGACTTCCGCGGTGCCGCGCAGATCATCGAGGCCCAGCAGCGCAAGGGTGACGGCATCGTCTTCAGCGGAGTGATGCAGGAACGCCGGGCCATGGCCTACGAACTGCGCGACGACGCCGCCGGTCCACGGGACGTGCTGATGTACCGCACTCCGCGGGAGCGGGGCTCGTTCGACGCGTCCGAGTGTCCGCAGCCGGCGAGCTGCCTGGCGAAGAGCGGGCGGCTCTGGCTGGTGTCGACGACGCTCGACGGACAGCCGTTCAGCGGGATGCCGAAGGCCACGGCGACCGTGATCCAGAAGGACTTCCGTGTCGTGAAGACCCGGAAGCTCGACTACCTCCAGCTGGTGCTCCTCGAAAGGGCACGAGCGGCGACGCAGGGGACGTCCCACGACGACGCCGCCCATCGCAAGGTGCACCTCTGAGCTGGATTCTCCGGACCGCCGGAAGAACCTCTTCCAGCGGGCGCAGTCACATTTGGGGAGGGAAAGAAATGACGTATGACCTGGGGGGTGCTCGCGTCACCGTGGTGATGCCCACCTACAACGAGGCGGCGAACCTGCCGCGGATGGCCGAGGCCGTGCTGTCGCTGGGGCTGCCCGGCCTCCACCTGAAGATCGTCGACGACTCCAGCCCGGACGGCACCGGGCGGATCGCCGAGGAGCTGGCGGAGAAGTACAACGCCGACGGCGTGCGCCGGATGAGCGTGCTGCACCGCACCGAGAAGGACGGGCTCGGCCGCGCGTACATCGCGGGCATGAGCGCCGCGCTCGCCGAGGGCGCCGAGTACGTCGTCCAGATGGACGCCGACGGCAGCCACCCGGTGGAAGCGGTCCCACGCATGCTCGGTACCGCGGTGGCGTCCGGCGTGGGCCTGGTCGTCGGCAGCCGGTACGTCGAGGGCGGCTCGCTGGACGAGGAGTGGGGCAGGCACCGCGTCCTGCTGTCCCGCTTCGCCAACCGGTACGCCCGGACCGTGCTCGGCACCAAGATCCGCGACATCACCGCGGGCTTCAACCTGTGGTCGGCCGCCACCCTGCGCGACATCGACCTCACGACCCTCGACAGTGCCGGCTACAGCTTCCAGGTCGAGCTGAAGTTCAAGGCCGTCCGGGCCGGGCACAGCGCCGTCGAGATCCCGATCCGCTTCGAGGAGCGCACCGAGGGTGTCTCCAAGATGAACCTCGCCACGCAGATCGAGTCGGCGGTGATGCCGGTGCGGCTGCGGCTGCGCAACCGGCGGGGTTGATCCGGAGCATGGGCGGACGGCACGCGCTTCCCCCGAGGTCGGGGAAGCTCTCCCGCGAGATCGCGAAGTTCGGCCTGGTGGGGGCCTCGGGATTCATCGTCAATCTCGGGGTCTTCAACCTCGTCAGAGCCACGACCGGGTGGCAGCCCGTCCGGGCGAGCGTCCTGGCGACGGCTGTGGCGATCATGACCAACTACCTCGGCCTGCGGTACTTCACCTACCGGGACCACGCCCAGGACGACCGGGCCGGCCGGAGGAAGGAGCTGGGGCTCTTCCTCTTCTTCAGCGCGGTCGGCCTGGTCATCGAGAACGCGGTCCTCTACCTGACCACCTACGGACTCGGCTGGGACGGGACGCTCGCCAACAACGTCAGCAAGTTCCTCGGCATCGGCATCGCGACCCTCTTCCGCTTCTGGTCCTACCGGACGTGGGTCTTCCGCACGACGGCCGAGCCCGCTACTCGCCCGCCGCAGCCGACGCCTGTGCCTCTCCGCGTCGGCGGATCTGGCGGAAGGTGAACAGCTGCAGGTCGTCGCCGGCCGAGAACACCTTCGTGTCCTTGGTCGTGACGTCCTTGCCGTTCAGGAAGCCGCCGGTGGTGAAGTAGGCGTAGCGGCCGTAGGCGTTGGACGTCGTACGGCAGGTCGCCGCGTCGCAGAAGGCCTTCACACCGCCGCCCGCCAGCGGCTTGACGAAGCCCTTCTTGTCCGCCGTGGCCTTGACCCTGGTGGCCTGTGCCTCGGTGTCGAAGACGGCCACGCCCACCGTCACCGCGACGCCGTCCTTCTGGTACGTCACGCGCAGCAGACGGGTGCAGCCGTTCTTGGTGAGAAGGTTCACGAAAGAGCCCTGGACCGCCGAGGCGCAGCTCTTCGTGTCGGCCGTGGCGCCCTTCTTGTAGAGGGTCGAGCCCATGGTCAGCTGCGTGCCCGGGAAGAGGGTGGTCGCGCTGAGCGGGGCCGTGTCCTTGGCCTTGCTGTCGATGAAGTCCTTCGGGTCCAGCGGAGGCGGGGCGCTGGTCGGCGCGAAGGACGGGGCCGTCGCGGTGCTGCCCGGGATGGAGGCGCTCGCGGGCAGGTTGGACGGGTTGCCCGAGGCCTCGTTCTTGCCGTTCGCGGACACCACGGCCGCGGCGACGGCGCCGGCTATCGCGAGGGTGGCGACCACGCCGCCGCCGATGAACAGCAGCCGGCGCCTCTTGTTGCGCGTCTCCGACGCCTCGGCCAGCGCCGCCCAGTCGGGGGTCCGGCCGTCTCCGCCGCCGCTGTTCCACGGCTGCTGGGATTGCGGTTTCCAGGGATCCCACTGGGACTGGGGTCCCCCCTGCTGCCCAAAGCTCATGGGGCGCATCTTAGACGGGGGGCGGGTGGTGCCGGTGAGGGTCCGGCGGGGCCCGCGGGGACCTTTCCGGCAGGGCCGTACATCTCGGCCGCGTATTGTTGTCGTGACGTTGTGCGGGATGGTGTGCGGGCCTCGTTTTGACCCGTCCGGGGGCACACCGGTATCCTGCTTCTTCGTTGTGTATTGGCTTGGCTCTTCTCACGGAGTGGGCCCTTACACCGGTCCACCGGGCCGATGACCAGCAACCCCACGTACGCGGTATGCGTCGCCGCAGTGGTCCAGGCTGTCGTGATCGTTTCGGTGACCTGTTCAGGACCATTCACTCGAAGCGAAGGCTACGAACCGTGCGTACGTACAGCCCCAAGCCCGGCGATGTGACGCGCCAGTGGCACGTCATCGACGCTCAGGACGTTGTCCTGGGCCGTCTCGCCACGACCGCCGCGTCCCTTCTGCGGGGCAAGCACAAGCCGATCTACGCCCCCCACGTCGACACCGGTGACTTCGTCATCATCATCAACGCCGACAAGGTGCACCTGTCCGGCAACAAGCGGACTCAGAAGATGGCGTACCGCCACTCCGGCTACCCGGGTGGTCTGCGCTCCGTCCGTTACGACGAGCTGCTCGACAAGAACCCCGAGAAGGCCGTCGAGAAGGCCGTCAAGGGCATGCTCCCCAAGAACACCCTGGGCCGTCAGATGCTCACCAAGCTGAAGGTCTACTCGGGCGACCAGCACCCGCACGCTGCCCAGCAGCCGGTGCCGTTCGAGATCACCCAGGTCGCGCAGTAAGTCCGGCCACCCCCTAAGACTGAAGAGAATCTGAGGAGCATCGTGGCCGAGACCACTGCCGAGCAGCCGCTCGAAGAGCTTGACATCGACAGCTACACCACGGAGTCGGACGTCCCCGTCGAGGGCGAGTACACCTCCGAGTCCCTCGCGTCCCGCTTCGGCGACCCGCAGCCGGCCGCCGGCCTGGGCCGCCGCAAGAACGCCATCGCCCGCGTCCGGATCGTCCCGGGCACCGGCAAGTGGAAGATCAACGGTCGCACCCTCGAGGACTACTTCCCGAACAAGGTGCACCAGCAGGAAGTCAACGAGCCCTTCAAGGTGCTCGAGCTCGAGGGCCGCTACGACGTCATCGCCCGCATCGCGGGTGGCGGTGTCTCCGGTCAGGCCGGTGCCCTGCGCCTCGGCGTGGCCCGCGCGCTGAACGAGGCCGACGTCGACAACAACCGCGGCCCGCTCAAGAAGGCCGGCTTCCTCCGCCGCGACGACCGTGCGGTCGAGCGCAAGAAGGCCGGTCTCAAGAAGGCCCGCAAGGCCCCGCAGTACAGCAAGCGCTAATCACCAGCTGCCTGCACGTACTCCGAACGCCCCGGCGGCACGCCACAGTGCCGGCCGGGGCGTTCGTTTATCACCGCGGTGGGCGTATAACGGCACAAGACGCTCAAAGGCTTGTGTGATCGGATACCGGGAAGCCGGAATGCCGACATGCCGGTACGCCCGCAACAGCTGACGCTTCCTCAGGAGGACAAGTGGGACGACTCTTCGGCACGGACGGCGTGCGGGGCGTCGCCAACGCGGATCTGACGGCCGAGATGGCGCTCGGTCTGTCGGTCGCGGCGGCGCACGTGCTGGCCGAGGCGGGAACGTTCGAGGGGCACCGGCCGACGGCGGTGGTCGGACGGGACCCGCGTGCGTCCGGGGAGTTCCTGGAGGCGGCCGTGGTGGCGGGCCTGGCGAGCGCCGGCGTGGACGTCCTGCTGGTCGGTGTGCTGCCCACCCCGGCGGTGGCGTACCTCACCGGCGTGCTCGGCGCCGACCTCGGCGTGATGCTCTCCGCCAGCCACAACGCCATGCCCGACAACGGCGTCAAGTTCCTCGCGCGCGGCGGCCACAAGCTCGACGACGAGCTGGAGGAGAGGATCGAGGCGGTCTACGAGGCGCACCGGCACGGTGAGCCCTGGGAGCGGCCCACCGGTGAGGGCGTCGGGCGGGTACGGACGTACGGCGAAGGGTTCGACCAGTACGTGGCGCATCTGATCGCCGTGCTGCCGAACCGTCTCGACGGGCTGAAGATCGTCCTCGACGAGGCGCACGGCGCCGCGGCGCGGGTGTCGCCCGAGGCGTTCTCGCGGGCCGGCGCCGAGGTGATCACGATCGGTGCCGATCCGGACGGGCTCAACATCAACGACGGCTGCGGCTCCACCCACCTCGGTCTCCTCAAGGCCGCCGTCATCGAGCACGGCGCCGACTTCGGCATCGCGCACGACGGTGACGCCGACCGCTGCCTGGCCGTGGACCACACCGGGGAAGAGGTCGACGGCGACCAGATCATGGCCGTGCTCGCGCTGTCGATGCGGGAGCGCTCCGCGCTGCGGGCCGACACCGTCGTCGCGACCGTCATGTCCAACCTGGGCTTCAAGCTGGCGATGGAGCGCGAGGGGATCCGGCTCGTGCAGACCGCGGTCGGGGACCGGTATGTGCTGGAGGAGATGAAGGAGCACGGGTTCGCGCTGGGCGGCGAGCAGTCCGGGCACGTGATCATTCTCGACCACGCGACGACCGGGGACGGGACGCTGACGGGGTTGATGCTGGCGGCTCGGGTCGCCGAGACCGGTCGTTCACTGCGTGAACTGGCGTCGGTGATGGAGCGGTTGCCGCAGGTGCTGATCAATGTGCCGGACGTGGATCGGACTCGGGTGGGGACGTCTACGGAGCTGGCGTCCGCTGTCGCCGAGGCGGAGCGTGAACTCGGGTCGACCGGGCGGGTGTTGTTGCGGCCGTCCGGTACCGAGCCGTTGGTGCGGGTGATGGTGGAGGCCGCGGACATCGATCAGGCTCGGTCGGTGGCCGGGCGGTTGGCGGATGTGGTGAAGTCCGCGTTGGGCTAGGCATTGCCGGCTCCCGGGTGGGGGATCGTGCGTTGCGGGCCGCGGGTGGTCCGTGGCTGGTCGCGCCCGCGCGGCGGTAGCCGCACCTTCGACATGGCCCCGCGTTCCTGAGGGCGTTGGGCCACCGTCCGCCTAAAAGGTGCCCGCCCTTGTGCGTGCTCTCCGAGTCGGCCAGAGCCGCTTCTGGGTGACGAGGGTGAGGGTGCCGGCGATGACGATGCCGAGCAGGTTCAGCAGGAGTTGCTCGGTGGAGCCCCAGGCCTGGCGGTACTCGGCGTAGGCGAAGGCGACGGCCGCGTTGGCCGCCGCCGGGACCGTCGTCACGGAGATCGCCACCCCGACCAGCGCGCCGGACTTCGCCGAGGTCAGGGAGAGGGTGCCGGCGATCCCCGCGAGCACGGCGACGACGAAGGAGAAGGCGTCGGGGCGGTAGATGAAGTTGGTGTTGGGCCGCGCCGCCTCCAGCTGCACCTTGGTGAACAGGTTCACGCCGTCCATGAAGTACGTGAAGCCGACCGTCACCGCGATCGCCACCGCGAACCCCACCAGCAGGGCGACCAGGGAGCGCAGCGCGAGTCGCGGATGGCGCTGCACCACCGAGGTGCAGATGCCGGCCAACGGCCCGAACTCCGGGCCCACCGCCATCGCGCCCACGATCAGGATCGCGTTGTCCAGGACCACACCGCAGGCCGCGATCATCGTGGCGAGGGTGATGAAGGCGACATAGGTGATGGAGAGCGTCGACTCCTCGTGGGTCGCGTCGGTGAGGTGCTCCCACAGGACCGCGTCCGCGCCCTCGCCGGGGGCCTCCGCCTCGGCCTTGTCGGCGCGCTTGGAGAGGGACAGGTCGATGTTCTCGACGGCGATCGAACCGCTGTGCTCGATGCCCAACTCCTGCAGCCCGGTGAGGAGTTCGTCGCCGGCCTCGCGGGCCACGTCGCACATCACGACGTCCCCCGCGGGGTTGCGGGCGGCGCCCGGCAGGACGACCACGTGGGTGGTGCCGACCGTCTTCTCGATCAGGCGGACCACGCCGTCCGTCTTGTCGGCCGGGGTGATCAGGCGCAGGTGCAGCATGGGGGAAGGTTAGCGGTCACAGTTTCCGCAGCCGCAGGCGCTGGACCTTGTGGTCGGGGCCCTTGCGGACGACCAGGGTGGCGCGGCCCCGGGTGGGGGCGATGTTCTCGATCAGGTTCGGCTTGTTGATGGTGCGCCACTGGGTGCGGGCGTAGTCGAGGGCCTCCTCCTCGGAGACCTGGGTGTACTTGCGGAAGTACGAGTCCGGGTCCTGGAAGGCGGTCTGGCGCAGCTTCTTGAAGCGGTTGAGGTACCAGCGCTCGATGTCGTCGGCGCCCGCGTCGATGTACACGCTGAAGTCGAAGTAGTCGGCGAGACCGACGCGGGTGCGGCCGTCCTGGCCGGGGAGGGCGGGCTGCAGGACGTTCAGGCCCTCGACGATCAGGATGTCCGGGCGGCGCACGACGAGCTTCTCGCCGGGGACGATGTCGTAGATGAGGTGGGAGTAGACGGGGGCGGTGACCTCGTCCTTGCCGGCCTTGATGTCGGCGACGAAACGGGTGAGGGCGCGGCGGTCGTAGGACTCCGGGAAGCCCTTGCGCGACATGAGGCCGCGGGCCCGAAGCTCCTTGGTCGGGAGCAGGAAGCCGTCGGTGGTGACCCGCTCCACGCGCGGGTGCTCGGGCCAGCGGGACAGCATGGCCTGGAGGAGTCGGGCGACGGTGGATTTCCCACAGGCCACCGACCCGGCGACGCCTATCACGAACGGAGTGCCGGACTGGGCGCCCTGCTCGCCCAGGAAGGTGTTCAGCGCCCCTCTGAGGCCGTCGGTGGCGCCTACGTAGAGATTGAGCAGCCGGGAGAGCGGGAGATAGACGTCCCGCACCTCGTCGAGGTCGATGACGTCGCCCAGGCCACGCAGCTTCTCGACCTCCTCGGCGGTGAGGGGGAGCGGCGTCTTGTCACGCAGCGCGCTCCACTCCGTGCGGGTGAGGTCGACGTAGGGAGTCGCCTCCGGCCTGTGCCGGTGGGCGCTCCGGGGCATCGAGGAGGCCGGGGAGATCACAGTCCATTGTTAACGGAGTTCGAACGGGGTGGGGGGTGGGGTCGGTCACGTACGGCCCCAGGGTATGAGCCGCCTCGGAATTTCCGATTTCGGGCACGCTGAGCCGTGTTTCGGCTTCTCTCGGCGCCTAGGCTGCCGCCCATGTGCGGAATCGTGGGATACGTGGGGTCGCAGTCGGCGCTCGATGTCGTGATGGCCGGGCTGAAGCGGCTGGAGTACCGGGGGTACGACTCGGCGGGGGTCGCCGTGCCGGCGGACGGGGGGCTGGCGGCCGCGAAGAAGGCCGGGAAGCTCGTCAATCTGGAGAAGGAGCTCGTCGGTCGGCCGTTGCCGACCGGGAGCACCGGGATCGGGCACACGCGGTGGGCGACGCATGGCGGGCCCACCGATGCGAACGCGCATCCGCACCTCGACAACGCCGGGCGCGTCGCCGTCGTGCACAACGGGATCATCGAGAACTTCGCCGTGCTGCGGGCCGAGTTGGCGGAGCGCGGGCATGAGCTGGCCTCCGACACCGACACCGAGGTCGTCGCGCATCTGCTGGCCGAGGAGTTCTCGGCGACGGATGATCTGGCCGAGGCCATGCGGCTCGTGTGCCGGCGGCTGGAGGGGGCGTTCACGCTGGTCGCGGTGCACGCCGATGAGCCGGATGTGGTCGTGGGGGCGCGGCGGAACTCTCCGCTCGTGGTGGGCGTCGGGGAGGGCGAGGCCTTCCTGGCGTCCGATGTCGCCGCGTTCATCGCCCATACGCGGTCGGCGATCGAGCTGGGGCAGGACCAGGTGGTGGAGCTGCGGCGCGACGGGGTCGTGGTGACGGGGTTCGACGGTGCGCCGGCGGAGGTCCGGACGTATCACGTGGACTGGGACGCGTCCGCGGCCGAGAAGGGGGGCTATGACTACTTCATGCTCAAGGAGATCGCCGAGCAGCCCAAGGCGGTCGCCGACACCTTGCTGGGGCGTATCGACGCCGGGGGCTCGCTGACGCTGGACGAGGTGCGGATCTCCCCTTCCGAGCTGCGGGAAGTGGACAAGGTCGTCATCGTCGCCTGCGGTACGGCCTTCCACGCCGGGCTGATCGCCAAGTACGCCATCGAGCACTGGACGCGCATCCCGTGCGAGGTGGAGCTGGCCAGCGAGTTCCGGTACCGGGATCCGATCCTGGGCGCGCGGTCGCTCGTCATCGCCGTCTCCCAGTCCGGCGAGACCATGGACACCCTGATGGCGCTGCGGCATGCGCGCGAGCAGGGGTCCAAGGTGCTGGCCATCTGCAATACGAACGGTTCGACGATCCCGAGGGAATCGGACGCGGTGCTCTACACGCATGCGGGACCGGAGGTGGCGGTCGCCTCGACCAAGGCGTTCCTGACGCAGTTGGTCGCCTGCTATCTGGTCGCGCTCTATCTCGGGCAGGTGCGCGGCACCAAGTGGGGCGACGAGATCTCCGCCGTCATCCGGGACCTGTCGCATATCTCCGGTGAGGTCGAGCGGGTGCTGGAGACCATGGAGCCGGTACGGCAGCTCGCGCGGTCGCTCGCCGACAAGGACACCGTGCTGTTCCTGGGACGGCATGTCGGGTATCCCGTAGCGCTGGAGGGGGCTCTGAAGTTGAAGGAGCTCGCTTACATGCACGCCGAGGGCTTCGCGGCGGGGGAGTTGAAGCACGGCCCGATCGCGCTGATCGACCACGACCTGCCGGTGGTGGTGGTCGTGCCGTCACCCCGGGGGCGGTCCGTCCTCCACGACAAGATCGTGTCCAACATCCAGGAGATCCGGGCGAGGGGCGCTCGGACGATCGTCATCGCGGAGGAGGGGGACGAGGCGGTGGTGCCGTACGCCGACCACCTGATCCGGATTCCGGCCACGCCGACCCTGCTGCAACCGCTGGTGGCCACGGTGCCGTTGCAGGTGTTCGCCTGCGAGCTGGCGACGGCTCGGGGCAACGAGGTGGACCAGCCGCGGAACCTGGCGAAGTCGGTGACGGTGGAGTAGACGCCGCTTTCCGGAGGCGTCAGTCGAGGATGCCCCTGGAGCTGCGGTACGTCCGGTAGGTGATGCGCACGAGCAGGATGCCCGGCACCACCGCCGGGAAAAGGCGCCGCCACTGCGGGTCGGCGGAGCCGGCCAGGTGGAGGGCGGTGAGCAGGACGCCCGCCCCGAACAGCACGTCCACACCCAGAATGCCCAGGAGCCCGAGGGACCAGCGCCAGGGCGTCCGCTGCTTCCGTCTGCCTCCCTCGGCGTCGACCCCGTCCGTCCGCGCGGTCGCCCGCACAGCGGCCTTGCGTTCGCGCGGCTTCGGGATCTCCTCCTCCGTACGGGCCGGCAACGGGACCACCGCCTCGGCGGGTACGGCTGCGTCGAGCACCGCGATCCGGTCCGGCGTGACGTTCCCGAACAGGGTCGGCTCGATCGTCACGCGGAAGCCGTCGAGGCCGGTCAGCTGGCGTGCCCCGTCCGGGCGGGTGGTCATCGCGGCACAGGCGTCGTACCGCACGGTGATCAGGCCGGTCGGAAGGGAGAGGGTCACGCCCTTGTCGGCGATGACCAGCGTGACGTTCTCGTCCTCCAGCGAGGGGTGCAGGGTGCCGGAGACACCGGTCTCCGAGTGCTGCGGGGCGAGGGTGAGACCCGCCCAGTCGGCGTCCGCGCCCGGCACCTGGAGCAGCCCGCCGTCCCACGCCTCGCGGGCGACCTCGCGCAGGTCCGCGACCGTGACCGCCTGCAACTCGGCCCTGTGCTGCTCGGGCGTCATGAGCCGGTGGCCGAGCAGCAGGCTGAGCGCGTACGACGGCAGCATGGCCGCGCCGAGGTCGGGGGTGTCGTACGGCTTGAGCAACTTGCCGCGGGCGGAGCCCAGTTCGGCCTGTTCGATGCGGCCCGCCCGCAGCCGCGCGAACGCGTCGACGAAGCCGCCGACCACCGCGTCCTGCTGCTGCGGCAGGGCGTCGGCGTACGCGGTCAGGGTGGCGAAGCCGGCGTCACGCGGGGTGTAGTCGGCCTCCGCCGAGTACGAGTAGCCGCCCTTCTGGCGCAGGTCCTGGAAGAGGGCCCGGCCCAGGACCTCGGCGAAGACGGCGGCCGCGGTGGAGCGGCGCAGGACGGAGGTGAAGCCCAGGTGGCCGTCCTCGCCGCGGATGTAGGCGGGGGTGGTGGGCAGGGCGCTGGACACGGCCGGCGCCGGGTAGCGTCGGCCGGCGGGGAGGCCGAGGTCGAGGCCCTCCGGCACCCGGTCGCTCGTGAGCCACAGCACCGCGTTGTCCCGGGTGAAGCGGGTCTCGGCCCAGTGCCGGACCTGGTCGGCGGTCAGGCTGTGGGTGCCGAGTTCGTCGTGGCTGGACAGGCCGTAGCCCTGGGCGCCGTAACGCCACAGCGGCATCCGGGAGTTGGGGCCGTGCGAGCGGCCCGCCGCCTCCGTGCGCAGGATCTGCTTCTCCGTCTCCAGCCGCTCCAGCGGCAGGTCGCGCAGGGCCGCGCACACGCTGTTGAGGTACGTGACGACCTCCTCTTCGCTGCCGGTGACGTGGAAGAGGGTGTACGCGTTCGCCGTCGCGCCGTTGTAGTGCAGGTCGGAGAGGCCGAGTCGGTGCAGGGCGAGGTGCTCGACGAGGTGGGTGAGACCGGAGGTGGCCAGGGTCTCGTCGGCACGGCCCACGCGGAAGAAGAGACCGGCGGTGATCTCGCCGGGGCGGGGGGCGTGGAGGGTGGGGACGCCGTCGACGGTGGTGTGGCCGATGAGACCGGCGAGGGCCGAGAGGGTGGCTTCGGGTGCCGACTCCTCGGTGGCGGGCGCCTGTTCCGTGCTGCCGGCGGTTGTCGTGTCGCTTGTGGTCATGGGTGTACGTCCCCCCGTCAGAGCGTTGCCAGCGCGGCCGTGCGGTACTTGGTGAACCGGCTCTTCCAGTCCGGCAGGTACGACCAGAAGGACTCCGAGGCCGTGTTGCCCAGGGCGGTGAAGTGCCGGGCGGCGTCGCCGAGATGGCCGCCGAGGGAGAAGGCCAGGGCGAACGTGCTGTGGCCGTTGATCCCGTGCCAGCCGGGGCGGTGGCCGGGGTGCAGGACGGAGATCCCGGCGGCGCGGCGCAGGTCGTCGCGGACCGAGACGTCGCGCAGGTACTCGGTGGCCCCGGCGCCCGTCAGACCTCCCCAGTGTTCGATATGGGCCTCGGCGACCAGGACCCCGGCGTACGAGCCCTCCGGCGCGGCGCTCGCGGACTCGTCGGCGAAGCCGTGCGCGGCCTCCCAGGAACCGCCCCACTTGGGGCACAGCTGCTGCAACAACTGCGACTGGGCGCGGAAGTGGTGAGGGTGGTGTTCCGCCAGCCGGTCGTAGCGGCGCCGAGCCTCTGACTGGCCCAGCTCCAGACCGCGGGCGGTCAGCAGACGGGCGGCCCAGGCGGGGGCGGACTCCGGCTGCTCCGCGCACACCTCGATCAGCAGGCGCTCGGCCTTGCGCAGCCAGTCGTGGAACTCCTTGAACTGCTCCCGCGTGACGTGCTGGGCCAGGGCGGCGCTCCGGGCCTTCCAGCCGAGGCGGACGTAGCGCTCGGCGAGGAGGGCGCGGGGGAGCGGGTCTTCGGGGTGGGCCTCGGCGGCCTCCTTCAGGTACTTCTCCGTCCCCCAGACGTCGGCGAGGGCACCCGAGGCGAAGGAGACCTTGTCGGCCGAGTCGAGCGACGCGAAGAAGGCCTGGGTGGCGGCCCAGTCGCCGGCCTGCGCGGCGGTGCGCAGCGGGGCGAGCTCGGGCAGGGCGTCGAAGGGGTCGGTCACCGGCGCCGGTGACTCGACGGGTCTGCCGCCGTCCTTTGTCGCGGTGCGTCTACCGCTGGTGCCACTCATGCGGACGTCCCCCTGGCGTGTGGAATGCGGAGAGTGGCGCGCTGTTGGCCCCCAGGCGCGCGAGTCTCCGCAGGCTAGCAGGGGGATATGACAGGAGGGACTCGGTTATCGGGGTGGAGCTGTGGCAGGACGGACTCAGTCATCGGGGTGGGGACGGGAGTGAGGTACGCCTCCAGCTCGGCGGCCCCGGCCAGCAGCGCGCGTCCGCGGGTGGACAGCCGGTCGTGCCAGTCGCGCAGGGTGGCCTCCAGCGGCTCCGGCCCGCCTGCCGCCCGCACCCGCGCGATCAGCGGGGCGATCTGCTCCAACAAGTAGCCGCCGCGCCGGAGTTGGTGGGCGAGCCGGGCGTCCCGTACGTCGGCCTCGTCGTAGACGCGATAGCCGGTCTGCGGGTCGCGGCGCGGATGCACAAGCCCGGCGCGCTCCCAAGTGCGCAGGGTCGCGGGCCGGATGCCGAGTTGCCGTGCCAGCGGTCCGACGAACCGGCCGGCGGGGGAAGGCCCGGACACGCTGGTGGGGTCCAGGTCGCGGAGGGCTCGCTCCACGGCCTGGAGAGTGCGCCGGTCGTCGAGGAGTTGGGCATGGCTCTCGTCGATGAGGCGGAGCGCCTCGTCGACCGCGCCCCGGTTCACGGCTTGCATGATCGACGTCGCTGTCTGGTGGCCATGGCCGGGCACCAGGGCGAGGAAAGAGCGCAGGGCCTGGGCGTGCCGCGGGGTGTAGGTGCGGTAGCCGTGGAGCGTGCGGTCGGCGGGCGGAAGGATGCCCGCGGCCTCGTAGTTCCTGACCGCCTGCGTGGACAGACCGTGCCCGCGAGCCAGATCGATCGGCCTGAGGCGTCGACCATTTTGAGGGTTTGAGCCCATGACCCTGCCGATATCACCGAAAAGTTTCAACCGAAGGTTCAACGATACCGTCGAAGGCATGGCTACTGACCTCAAGGACACCACCCATGCCGTCGAGGCCGCCGCCGTCATGGGGCTGCTCCCGGCCCGGCCCCGGCTGCTCGCCCTGGGCGAGCCCACCCACGGCGAGGACACCCTGCTCGACCTGCGCAACGAGCTCTTCCGGCAGCTCGTCGAACAGGAGGGCCACCGGACGATCGCGATCGAGAGCGACTGCCTGATGGGCCTGGTCGTGGACGACTACGTCACCTCGGGCACGGGCACGCTCGACGAGGCCATGGAGCGCGGGTTCAGCCATGGCTGGGGCGCCTTTGCGGGCAACCGCGAGCTGGTGCGCTGGATGCGCGCGTACAACGAGGACCGGCCCGCGTCGGAGCGGCTGCGCTTCGTCGGCTTCGACGGCCCGCTGGAGATCACGGGCGCCGCGAGCCCCCACCAGGCCCTCACCTCACTCCACGGCTACCTCTCGGCGTGGGGGGACGCGGACCTGCTCCCGTGCGATGCCGAGACACTCGACCGTCTGCTCGGCGCCGACGAGGGGTGGACCCATCCCGCCGCGATGATGGACCCGTCCGAGTCCGTGGGCCAGTCGGCCGAGGCCGGTCGACTGCGGCTGCTCACCGACGACTTGGTGGCCCTGCTCGATGCGCAGACGCCGCATCTGATCGCGGCGACCTCACGGGACGACTGGGAGCGGGCGCGGCTGTACGGGCGTACGGCGACCGGCCTGCTCCGCTACCACCACGCGATGGCCGACACCTCGCCGGCCCGTATGAGGCGGCTGTGCGCGCTGCGGGACGTGATGATGGCCGACAACCTTCTCGCCCTCGCCGCTCGGGGCCCGGTGCTGGTCCACGCCCACAACTCCCATCTCCAGCGCGAGAAGAGCTCGATGCGGATGTGGCAGGGGCCGGTGGAGTGGTGGAGCGCCGGTGCACTGGTGAGCGCCCGGCTGGGGGAGCGCTACGCCTTCGTGGCCACGGCCCTCGGGACGATCCGGCACCGGGGAGTCGATGTTCCGCCGCCGGACACGGTCGAAGGGCTTCTGTACGGGCTCCCGGAGGACCGTTGTGTCGTCGATGCGGGTCGGCTGGCCGCCGCCGTAGGGGGACCTGTGCCCCGCGTGTCCCCTTGGTTCGGCTACGCCCCGCTCGACCCGGCCCACTTGACGGACATCGACGGGATCGTGTTCGTCAAGGACGTGCCTTGAGGGCGTCGAGGAAGGGGGCGAAGGCGCTGGTGGGGAAGGTGAGGGTGCCGCAGGTGCGGTCCTTGGAGTCGCGTATCGCCCCTCGGGTGGGGGCGTGGGACGCGGACCCGGCGCCGCCCGAGCCTCCGCGGGCGTGGGGACAGCCGGCCGCGGCCTAGTTCAGCTGCGTCAGCACCGCGCTCCCTCCCGGCGCCGTCGCGTCCGCCGGTGGCAGGGCCGTCGGGTAGAGACGGACGTCGCTCAGGCGGCCGTTGGCGTACTCGCCGTATGCGCCCTGGAAGAGGCGGCGGCCGAACTGGACCGGGCCGTGGGCGTTCCAACTGTCCCCGGAGTAGGCCTTGGTGGCGGACAGATGGCCGTTGACGTAGAGAAGAAGCAGGTCCGCGTCGGGGTCGTAGACACCCACCAGGTGGGTCCACTTGCCGGCCACCGCCTTGGCGCCGTAGGCCGCGGTGAAGGCCGTACTGGTGGTGTCGTCGTCGTGGCGGCCGAAGGCCCAGACGCCGCCGCCCGAGGAGTAGTACAGCTGGAAGCCGTTGGCCGCGCCGACGGACGGGTCGTCCGACTGTGAGACGAAGGTCGAGTTGCCGCCTGTCAGGGAGTTCAGCTTGACCCAGGCCGAGACGGTGAAGCTGCCGCCGGTGTCGACGCCGGGGCCGGTCGTGGCGGCGTAGGCGGTGCTGCCGTTGAGGTTCAGGGCCGTGCCGCGGTCGGTGTCGGTCGTCCAGGAGGCGCCGCCGGCCAGGGTGGCGGGTGCGTTGCCGGTGGGGTCGGCGGCTGTGGTTCCGGTGCCGTCGGCCAGGTTCCAGCGATGGGTCGCCGTGTCCGTCACCGTGCCCAGCGAGACCGGGTCCGCGAAGGCGGCGGCCGTGCCCGACGGGGTGGCTCCCGGGTACTCGGTCAGTTGGCCGGAGGCGTCCGTGGCGTACAGGTCGGGCTTGCCGTCGGGGCCGCCGGTGGCGCTGTTGACGTCACCGGGGGAGGCGACGGTCGGATAGTCGTCCTTGCGGAGGACTACGGACAGGGACGTGGCGGGGTGTGCGTTCCAGCCCGCCGTGGCGCTGGTCGTCCAGTTCTGGGCCGCGGAGTTGTTGCAGGTGTAGAGGCGGACCTGGGTGCCGTTGGTCGTGGCCGCGCCCGGGTTGTCCACGCACTTGCCGGACTGCGGGTTGACCAGGCTGCCGGACGTGCCCGTGGTCCACTTCTGGGAGCCGCCGCCGTTGCACTTGTAGAGCTGGAGCAGCGTGCCGTTGTCCGTGCCGCCGTCGGTGGCGTCGAGGCACTTGCCGAGGACGCGCAGCGAGCCGTCGTCGTGCAGGACCCACTGCTGGGCGGGGCTGCCGTTGCAGGTGTGGATCTGGATCCTTGTGTGGTCGGCGGTGTGGGCGTTCGCGTCGTCCAGGCAGAGAGTGCCGCCGGAGGACGTCTTCACGGCGGACGTGAACGCGGTGCGGAGCGGGGCGTGCAGCAGTTGGGGCAGGGTGGTCGAGGAGTCGATGTCGATCGGGAACGTATAGACCGTGCCGGACGTGTCGTCGCGGGCCCACAGGGTGGGGGTGCCGCCGGTGACCTTGCCGTTGCCGTTGTCGTCCGTCGAGAAGGTGCCGCCGACTCGGCCGGGGGCGATCAGGGTCAGGCCGGACCAGTCGCCGTCGCCCAACAGCCGCGGGTGGCCCAGGTGGTTGACGCCGTAGGTCTGGTAGAGCCAGAGCTTGTTGTGCTCCACCGTGATGACGGCGGGGTGGTCGGCGTTGCCGTACACGTCCCCGTCGACGACCAGCTGGGAGATGTCCCAGGGCGTCTTGGGGTCATAGCCCGCGCCGGCGCAGCGGTCGGCGGGGACGACGTCCGTGGCCTCGCAGTCGTCCTTGGTGACGACGTCGTAGCGTCGGCCGACGAAGCCGGGGAAGGTGGACCAGGGCGTGCGCGGGAAGGTGCCGTCGTCCTTCGGGTCGAGATCGTTCTTCACCACGTACAGCTGCTGGGTCTTGCGGTTGTAGGCGAGCAGGTCGTCGTGGGTGTCGCCGTGCAGGTTGCCGCGGTGGGCGATCAGGTAGTCGTTCCAGGTGCCGGTGGGTGCGCCTGCGGCGGTCGAGACGATGACCGGTCCGGTGATGGCGGGAGGGTCGGTGTCGACCGCGCCGCCCTGTGCGGGTGCGGGGGCCTGGGCGGGGTCGCGGTCGCCGGGGACGAGTTCCAGGTCGCCGGTGCTGGTGGTGGCCAGCAGGTCGGGGCTGCCGTCGCCCGTGACGTCGCCGGGGGCGATCTTCGTCTTGGGGTTCCAGGGCGCCGTGAACGTGTAACTCGCCGGATTCTGGGAGAGGTTGCCGGCCCCGTCGACCGCGGCGACGTACAGGGTGTGCACGCCCCAGTCGGTGACCGGGATCGTGACCGTGCCGGAGGCGGTGGCGCCGCTGGTGGACGTCACCTTGGCGGGGGTGCCGGTGGCGGTGGTGGGCTGGCTGTCGAGCTGCCAGAGGAAGTGGTCGATGCCGCTGGCCTTGCAGCCCGCCGGGTCGCAGGTGTCGGCCGGGGCGTTGTCGGCGGCGGTGACGGCGAAGTCGGCGGTGACCTTGGGGCCCGCGTAGGTGTCGCCCGCGCCGCTGCCGACCGGCGGGAAGTGCGGGTTGTCTGCGACCGTCGGCGTCTGCGGCGGGGTGAAGTCGGTGTCGAACCAGCAGTGATCGCTGACCGCCGACTTCAGCTTGATGGAGGAGTTGTCCTGGGCGTAGACGTCCCAGCCGTACTCGTGACCGTCCTTGAGCGTGAAGCCGATCGGCGCGTCGGCGTCCTGGCCGGAGGCGACCATGCCGCTGTCCGGGGTGCCCTTGTCCACAGGATCGCCGTCGGAGTCGAGGTCGGTGCGGTCCCAGACGTGGTAGTGCGCCTCGGCGTGCTCGCCGGAGATGTGCGTGGTGACGGTGGAGTGCAGCCGGATGCTGCTGCCCGCGTCGCTGTAGGTGGTCGCGCCGATCCAGCCGATCGCCGTGCTGCCGGTGACGCAGTCGGCGTCCGCGCCGAGCGGCTTGGGCGTGCTGCGCAGCTTGGTCGGGACGTCCGGCGGGATGTCGAAGTTCGTCGTCAGGGTGAGGGTCTGCGACATGCGCAGGTAGTCGAGGTTGGAGCCGGTCTTCGACTCGTTGCCGAACAGGCCGATGGTCCAGGTGCCCTTGTTGCCGTCGGCGATCCTCTGGACCTGGTCGTCGACGCGGAAGGTGGCGGTGCTGTTGGAGCAGTTGCTGTTGCCGTTCGCGCCGCTCGGGACGGTGGTCTTCACTGCCGCGTAGCCCTTGTCCTCCAGCGTGTCGGGCTGGTGGTTCCAGTCGGTGTTCTCGCCGATCGGGTTGGTGGTGTGCAGGGTGATCGGCTGGTCGTGGGAGCAGTCGACGCTGGCCGCGTAGGTGGTGCTGACCTTCACCTCGGCCTTGATGACGGTCATGGACGGGTCGAGACCGGAGGTGTTGACCGCGTAGTACGACCGTTCCAGGCCGACCCCGCAGGCGCCGCCCCACTGCTGGTAGCCGACGCCCTCGCCATTGGTCTGCGGCTTGTTGTACTGCGGGGCGTCGTCACAGGCGGAGCTGGAGTACACCTCGTCGAAGGCGCCGGACTTGCTGGTCACCGGGTTCTCGAAGGGGTCGATGTAGACCGGGTAGTGCGTATCCGGGTCGTCGAGCACCGAGGTGTCCGGGGCGAGGGTGATGCTAGCGGCGGTGGTGGTCATCGGGACCTGGCCGACCTGTGCGCCGGGGCCGGGGCCGGCCGCGGAGGAGGCGGGGGTCGAAGGGGCCGGGTCGGCGGCGGCGACCGCCCGTCTGAAGGCCGCGGGCTCGACGGCCGCCGAGCCGGTCGCGGCCTTCGAGTCCGTCGCTGTCTCCGAGCCCGCCGACGCCGCCGAGTCCGGCGTGCCGGAATCCCACATCAACGGCGGTGGGCTCGTGTACGACACTGAGCCGTCCGCAGCCGTGGCCGTCATGCCGCCCGCCACGGTGGGCGCCAGGTCCAGCCCGTCGGTGTCCGTCGCGACCGCCAGCTTCCGCACCCGTGGGTCGGCCGCGGCCTTCGCGTCGTGCACGATCAGCACGTCGCTGAAGCCGCCCTGGTCGGTCACCGACACCGACAGGTCGACGCCGGGCAGCACCGACGGGTACAGCGCCGTGTCGCCGCCGACCTGCGGTGCGGGCAGGGCGAACGGCATGGTCAGGCTCATACTGTGGCCGGCCGGATCGGTGAGCGTGGCCAGCGGCCCGCTGCCGCCACCGGACAGCCGTACGCCGCTGGGTGTCGCCTTGGGGGAGTACGTGCCGTCGGAGTCGGCGGTGAGCGAGGCGTCCACCGGCACCCAGGCGCCCTCCTGGCGCACCCGCACCGGCAGCACGGACGAGGTCCTGGTGAAGGAACCGTCCGGCTCGGCGGTCACGGTGTCGGTCTCGCTGGTCAGTGCGTCGACCGGCACGGATGTGCCGTCGGCCACCGCCTGCGCCTGTGCGGCGAGCAGAGGGTCGGAGGTGTCGGCGGGGCCGTCGGCGGATACCGCGCCGACCGGGACGGCCAGCGCGGTCAGCAGCACGGCGGCCACCGGAAGCAGCGCGAGTCTGCGGGTGGATGACGGCAGCACGGAACAACCCCTTCGCACAACGGACGACGCGACGGACAGAGCAGACGCGAGATCTGCGACCATCCGCGCCCGTGAGCGTCGCGCCGGGTGTCGGGTCAGGACGCCGGCGACGGCGTGCGGCGGTGATGTTCGCTCCCCCGGCACAGAACGTACACAGAAAAAGCCAAAAACGATCACAAGATTGTCATGGCATTGGCAAAGAGTCTTGAGATTCGATCAATGCCGTTCCTAACCTCCAAAGCTGGATCACGCCGACCACGTGACCTTTCAGTCAACGGACTGTCAAGTCCGTTCCATTCGGGGGTACTTCTCACGTGGGTGTGCGAAGAACGCTGACGCTCGTCTCTGCCCTGCTGGTGGCGATGGCGCTGTTGGTGACGGGCGCCGTCGCGCAGAACGGCGTCGGGCCGTACGTCTTCCACGGCGACTTCTGGAAGCCGAAGCCACTGCCGCAGACGCCGGCCGTCGGTGACCACGACCTGAGCCGTCCGAAGGCGATCCACCCCCGCGGCTACCGTGCGCTGACCCGCTACAGAGCCGCCAAGCCGACCTGGCCGCACGCCGGTTCGCGAACGATTGCTCTCCACCGCAGGCCGGTGAAGGCGGGTTCGCTCCCGGTCTGGCTGGCGTCCGCGGACAAGTCCTCCGTACGGGTCCAACTCGCCTCCCGCGCACAGGCGTTGCGCGCAGGTGCCGACACCGGGCTCCTGGTCGGCCTGGGCCGCGCGAAGTCACCTACCGGCAAGATCGATGTCGTCGTCGACTACTCCTCCGTGGCCAAGTCCTACGGCGGCGGCTACGGCTCCCGGCTCACCCTCACCCGCCTGCCGGCCTGCGCCCTGACGACCCCCGAACGTCCGGAGTGCCGCACCCGCACCCCCCTGAAGTCCACCAACCGCGCCACCGCGAACCAGCTCACCGCCACCACCACCGCCGATTCGGCGATCGCCGTCACCTCCGGCAGCCGGGGCTCACAGGGCGACTACTCGGCCACCTCGCTGACCCCGGCGGGGAGTTGGCAGACCAACGGCACCGGCGCGTACACGTACTCGTACCCGATCGACGTCCCGGGGGGCGTCGGGGACACCGGCCCCTCGGTGGGGCTGTCGTACGACTCGCAGTCCGTGGACGGCGAGACCTCGGCCCGCAACTCGCAGGCCTCGTGGATCGGTGACGGCTGGAGCTATCAGCCGGGGTTCGTCGAGCGGGCGTACCGCTCCTGCGGCTCGCTGCTCGACTCCGACGGCAAGAAGATCCTCAAGGGGTCCGGCGACGAGTGCTGGGGCGGCGCCAACGCGACCGTCTCCTTCGGCTCGCACTCCGGTGTCCTCGTCCCGACCACGAGCTCCGGAGCCCCGGGGGAAATCAGGGAGTTCAGGCTCCAGGGCGATGACGGGACGGTCGTACAGGAGCTGTCCGGAGCCGCCAACGGCCTGCACGACGGCACCTACTTCCGCGTCCTGACCACCGACGGCACCGCCGCCTACTTCGGCGCCGACCACGCGCCGTCCGGTCCCGGCACCAAGGGCTCGGTCTCCGGGGACTCCGACGACTCCACGCACTCCGCGTGGGGCGTGCCGGTGCTGCACCCGCGCTCCTCCGACCCGTGCCACAGCGACACCGACGGCAGGAAGTCCCGCTGCGACAAGCCCGAGGGCTGGCGCTGGAACCTGGACTTCGTCGTCTCGCCGACCGGCTTCGTGCAGCGCTACGACTACGCGACCGAGACCGGCTACTACGACCTCGGCGGCGGTCAGGCGGCGGCGACCGACGACAAGGACGACACCGGCACGCTCACCTCGTACACCCGAGGCGGCACGCTCACCTCGATCTCGTACGGCTACACCCTGGACGACGAGCAGGCGGGCCGCACGCCGTCCGCGCAGGTGACGTTCTCATCCAAGCAGCGCTGCCAGACGACGTCCTCCTTCACCGACTGCTCGGCCGGCAACCTCGACGACAACACCGCGCCGCACTGGCCGGACGTCCCATGGGACCTGCACTGCGACTCGACCGACAAGACCAAGCTGCCGGACGACGCCACCAAGGTGCCGACGGACGTGTGCATCGTGTCCTCGCCGACCTTCTGGTCGACCACGCGGCTGGACAGCATCACCACCAAGGTGCATGTCAAGGACGGTGACACCGACAAGCTGGTCCCGGTCGACTCCTACGACCTCGGGCAGGTGTACTCCGACGCGGGCGGCTCGGTCGATCCGGTCACCGGCACCACCGTCGACCCCAAGGATGCGGGTTCGCTGCAGGCCGTGATGTGGCTGCAGTCCATCCGACACACGGGTCAGGACACGTACGGCAACGGCAACAAGGGGATCGCCCTCAACCAGGTCTCCTTCACCGGCACCGAGATCGACAACCGGGTGGACGACGACTCCCCGTCCGCGCCACCGCTGTACCGTCCGCGCATCTCCAACGTGCAGACGGAGACCGGCGAGTCGATCACCGTCGAGTACAACCAGACGCCGTGCGCGGGCAAGTCGCTCGACATCAAGTCGGCCGACTCCAACACGGGTTCCTGCTACCCGGTGTACTGGACCGTCCCCGGCGCCTCCAAGCCGATCGCCGACTGGTTCAACAAGACGACGGTGCACAGTGTCACCGTCGCGGACCTGACCGTCGCCGCCCAGTACAACCCGGACTCCTCGAAGATCCCGGCGGGTTCGGAACCCCAGGTCTCCACCTACGCGTACTCCGGCGCCGCCTGGCACCGGGACGACTCCGACCTGACCGACGACCAGTACCGCACCTGGGACCAGTTCCGAGGCTTCCGTACGGTCACCGTGCGCACCGGCAAGGCGCCCGAGCCCGTCACCCAGCAGACCACCACCTACCTCCAGGGCATGGACGGCGACTACAAGGCCGACGGCTCCCGCCGCTCGGTCAGCCTGGACGCCACGGTCGGCGGCAAGACCGTCGAGACGGTCGACGACGCCGACCAACTCGCGGGCACCGCACTGCAGTCGGACACCTACACCGCGTCCGGCGGCACGGTGAGCGCCTCCACCGTCAACGGCCCGTTCGACTTCACGACCACCGCGCACGCGAACCGCACCTCATGGACGGCCTGGACCCAGGAGGACCACCCGGGCGAGACCAAGCCGGACAAGGCCACCCTGCCCGACCTCCCCGCCCGCCGGATCAAGGCCGGTCAGACCCACGGCTACGCCCTGCTGGCGGACGGCAGTTGGCGGCACACCCGCACCGACACCGCGTACGACGACCAGGGCCGCGTGCAGTCGGTCGACGCGCACGGGGACGTCTCCGTGGCCGCACAGGAGAAGTGCGCCACGGCCGACTACGCTGCGCCCGCCCTGCTGGGTGCCAACCCCATGCTGCTCGCCTACCCGGACCGCATCACCACGGTCTCCGGGCCCTGCGGCACCGCGCCGGGCAAGGACACCCTGCTCTCCGACAAGAAGATCTACTACGACGGAAACGGCTCCATCACCGACCTCGGCAGCTACGGCACGATCAGCGCCCCGCGCGTCACCGGCACCCAGATCGCCACCGGCTTCGCCGCCGACGGCACCGAGAACTGGCGTACCACCAGCGGGGTTTCGTACGACGCCGCGGGCCGCGTCACCGACGCTCTGGACGCCGCGGGCAACGCCACGCACACCGACTACACGCCCAAGTGGACGAGTTCGGGTGGCAACACCAACCCGACCAAGATCACTTCTATCCAGCACCAGACGTGGACGGTCACCTCCACCCTCGATCCGCTGCGCGGCCTGCCGCTGAAGAACGTCGACGTCAACAACCGCGTCACCGACATCACCTACGACGCACTCGGCCGCCGTACCGCCGTCTGGCTGCCCGGACGTGACAAGGCGACGCAGAGCGCGGACATGACGTTCGCGTACTCGGTGAACCCAGGCGCGGTCCCCGCCCCCGGCGGCACCATCACCCAGCCCGGCGACCCGTCCTCCGTCACCACGCACACCCTGCGCGAGGACGGCACGTACTCGACGTCGATCAGCATCTACGACGGGATGCTCCAGCCCCGCCAGGTCCAGACGACCGCCGACGGCGACTCGGATTCCGGCCGGATCATCTCCGACACCTTCTACGACTCCCACGGCTGGCCCAGCGCCTCCTACGCCCCGTACTCGGACCCGGACCACGCCCCGTCCACGACCCTGTACGCGGCCAACGAGAACGAGATCCCCGCCGAGACCACCACCACCTACGACGGCCAGGGTCGCGCCACCGCGAGCACCCTGTGGCACCAGGCCGTCAAGCAGTGGAGCACCAGCACCGCCTATCCCGGTGCCGACGAGACCGACTCCACTCCACCAGCCGGCGGCTCCTCAACGGCCGTATTCACCGACGCACTCGGCCAGACGGTGAAGTCGGTGGTGAAGAACACCGGCGCCACGGTCGTCCTCAAGGGCGGCAACATCATTCCGTCCGGCACCTCGCTGACCTCCAGCAGCGTGCGGCTGACCATGCAGGCCGACGGCAACCTGGTCCTCACCGCGCTCGCCAGCGGCAAGACCCTCTGGTCCAGCGGCACCAGCGGAAACCCGGGCGCCTACGCCCAGTTCGGCACCGACGGCAACCTTGCCGTCTACACCGCCTCCGGCACCTCCAAGTGGAGCACCGGTCTCACCGCGACCACCGGCGCCACCCTCCAAATCCGCAACGACTCCACCCTCGCCGTCGTTGCCGGCGATGGCAGCACGACGCCGTGGAAGCAGGGCACCGCGGGCGCGGTGCCCGCCGCCGATGCCACCACCCACTACGCCTACACACCGGCCGGCCAGGTCCACTCGGTCAGCGACAGTGCGGGCAACTCCTGGTCGTACACCTACGACCCACTCGGCGAGAAGACCTCTCAGAGCGACCCCGACACCGGCACGACGACCTTCGACAAGTACGACGTGCTCGGCAACCTGCTCCAGACGACGGACCCGCGTGGCCAGGTGCTGTCGTACGCCTACGACTGGGACAACCGGGTCACGGCGGAGTACTCGGGAGCGTGGTCCGCCACCCCCGATCCGGCCAAGCAGCTGACATCCCGGGTGTACGACACCTTGGCCAAGGGCTACCCGACGTCCTCGACCCGCTATGTGGGCGGCGCCAAGGGCAGCGCCTACACCGAGGCGGTCACCGGCTACAACACGGCCTACCAGCCGCTGGGTTCGACGCTGACGGTCCCGGCAGCAGACGGTTTCCCGGGTACGGCCGGCGACAACGGCACGATCACGTACACCCTGAAGTCGACGTACACGCCGAATGCCGGCCTGTTGGCGACGACCCAGTTCCAGGCGGACGGCGGTCTGCCGGCCGAGCGTGTCGGCTACGGCTACACGCTCCAGGGCGAGCTGGACGGTTTCGGCGGGGACATCAGCCCCGCCAACACGCCGTCCTATCTGGACGGCACGGTCCACGACGCCTTCGGGCGGGTGCTCCAGGCCAACTACGGCCCCACGGGCAAGGAGTTGGCGACCTTCGCCCAGTACGACGCGACGACGGGTCGCACCACGCAGACCAGCAGCATGGTGCAGACGTCGACCACGGCCCTGGACGTCGTCAACTACCGCTACAACCAGGCCGGCGAGGTCACGGCCGCCGACGACCTCCAGAACAACACCACCCACGACACCCAGTGCTTCACCTACGACTCCTTCCAGCGGCTGACCGCCGCCTGGACGGACACCGCCGGGATCACCGACTCCGGCAGCGCACCGGTGGGCGCGGTCGGCGGCTGCACCACGGCGTCCGTGCAGACCAGCGCGGCGCCGGTGAAGACGAAGTCGGTGGGTGGCCCGGCGCCGTACTGGCAGACGTACACCTACGACCTGCTCGGCGACCGCACGGGAATGGTCGACCACGACGCGACCGGCAACGCGGCGGCCGACACGACCCAGTCGACGTCGTACCCGGGCGCGGACGCGACTGTTTCTGCTGCTCGCCCGAACCAGGCGGGCGCGACGACGACCAGCAACCCGGGCACGGGTACGGCGACGCAGACCCCGTCGTACACGGACTCCGCCGGCAAGAACGCGGGCAACACGGTCAGCCGGGCGACGAAGACGACGGGCCAGCTGGCGACCGGCTTCACCCTCTCGGGCGGCGGGAAGCTGTGCGTGGAGGAGACCGGTTCGGGCGCCAAGGCCGAGGTGAACACCTGTAGTTCGTCCTCCTCGGCCCAGAAGTGGACGATCGGCACTGACGGCACGGTGAAGGCGGCCGGGTTCTGCCTGGACACCGCGAGCAACGCGACGACCTCCGGCACGGGCGTGGTGGCCGACACCTGCTCCTCGGACGCCACCCAGAAGTGGCGCGTGACGTCGACCGGCACACTGGTCAATGCGGCCAAGAGCACCCTGTGCCTGACCGACCCGAGCGCCAGCGCCACCAAGGGCACCCAGCTGACGGCCACGACCTGCGGCGGCAAGGGCCAGGCGTGGTCGACGACCACGGCGGGCGCGCTGCCGGCGGGACAGACGCAGACGTTCACGTACGACGAAGAGGGCAGGACGGCGACGGTCTCCACACCGTCCGGCACGACGGCCCGCACCAGCAAGTACCTCTACGACGCCGACGGCAACCTGCTCGAACAGACCGCGTCGACGGGCGGCACCGACAAGACCCGCGTCCTCTATCTCTTCGGCGGTGCCGAGCAGTTGACGCTGGACGTGGGGGCCAAGACCTGCACCGCCCTGCGGTACTACTCAGGCCCGGACGGCACTCGGGTGACCCGCTCCAGCTCGGGTTCCGTCACCTACCAGGTGGCCACGTCCCAGGGCACGGCTACGACGGCCGTCGACGCCTCGACCCTGGCTGTTACCCGCCGCTACTAC
Organism: Streptomyces sp. NPDC001617; assembly: GCF_053596855.1. Lineage (NCBI taxonomy): Bacteria > Bacillati > Actinomycetota > Actinomycetes > Kitasatosporales > Streptomycetaceae > Streptomyces > Streptomyces sp. NPDC001617. The sequence continues at coordinate 124,685 of NZ_JBSFHA010000008.1, read as the reverse complement.
GACCCGTACGGCAACCCGCGCGGCACCAAGCCGTCGTCGTGGGTGTCGGCGGACGAGAACCACGGCTACCTGGGCAAGCCGACGGACTCGGTGACGGGACTGGATCTGCTGGGGGCGCGGAACTACGACCCGACACTGGGGCGGTTCCTGACAGCGGACCCGCTGTTCGAGGCGGGCGATCCGAACCAGATGGGCGGGTACACGTACGCCGGGGACAATCCGGCGACCGGCAGCGACCCGACCGGCACGATCAGGATCAATCCCGACGGCACGCAGTGCAGCGGCGGCTGGAACGCGTGCGGGCCGGGGAACGTGAGCTCCGGCGGCTCCAGTGGGTCCGGTAACACCAATACGTCCAGTGGCGGCACTGGAAACGGCGGTGGCAGCGATTGCAACCACGCCTCCAAGTTCGGTTGCGACGTCTCCAACGCCCAGCACGACACGACGCCCACGCCGACCGGCCGACAGCTTCTCGAGGTCGCCGGGCTGACAGTGGCGGGCTTCGGGATCGGCACGGCGTTCTCGGCCTGCGAACTCGGCTCGGCTTTCTGGGCAAGCCCCGCCTGCATCATGGGTGCGGGAGAGGGTTTCGTCGCGGCGTGCGCGGCGACGATGGGCGACTGCGGCCCCGGCATGGGAGGGGACCCGGTCAGCGAAGAGGCCGGGGAGGACTCTCCGAAGGACGTCGCCGCAGAGGGCAATGCTGCGGTCAGGGCGGGTGCCGGCTCCGATGCGGTCAATGAAGCGGCCCTTGATGCGCGCGACCTCGTGGAGATGAAGCGGGCGAACGCGCAGTCGCGGGCGGAGGAAGCCGATGCTGCCGCAACTGCGCCCGACGCACCTGTTAAGGGAGCCTCTGGTACGAAGCCTGCGAAGGTCACGCCGCGCGGAGCGGCTGGCACGAAAGTACTGCCTGCTGTCAAATCCGTCCCTGCGGAAGAGGGTTGGACACACGAAAGGCAGATCCAGCTGGCCGAGGACATGGTGCCCGACTTTGCCATCAAGAATGCCGCCGGGAACCAGCCGCTTTCCCGAACCTACGTCGGGGGATACAACACCGAGACTGGGGAGATCGCACTCGCCTCGTCAGGCGGTGGGGTGGCTGATCCCGATTTCATCGGTCCAACGTGCGGCTACTGCGCTGAAGGTAACGTGGTGCGGTCTCTCGGTGGCGATCCGGAACTGGTGAGGTTGACCAATGCGTACAACGTGGTTCGTCTGGACGGCCAGCACGTCGCCAAGTTGAAGCGAGTCTGTGTGAGATGTCAGGCGGACTTTCCCAACCGTGGATACTTCATTCCTGGCATTCAGCACGAACCCGGCGGTCCGTGGGACGAATTGTAGAACTGACGAAGAGTGGAACCACACATGCCATTGATCGACCTGGAGATCGGCCGGTATGACTGGTCGGGCTTGCGCTGCGGATGCGGGAAGTCGGCCGTGCACCTGGCCGACGACCTGATGCGGTTGGCCGGGGCCCAGACCCGCGAGGAGGCAAGCGCACTCCGAATCGACGACCACGCCATGATCCAGTCGTTCCCGCAAGAGCCGGCTGTGCCCGTCGCAGCGGTGCTCATGGCGGCCCTGGCGGGTGACTTGTCTCTGGGGGCGAGGACCCAGTGTCTGGAATTGCTCGCCGGGCTGGTGTTCAGCGACGACGACGATTCCTCGGAGAGGTGTCAGGAGATCGCGCGGGAGGGACTCTGGACGCTGTATCGAGATCTGTGGTCCAACGCTTCTCCTGATCTTGTCTACTACGCCTACTACATCCTGCGGATCATCGAGACCGATGAGGAACGGCTTCACGCTTACCGGAGTTCAGGGCAGATCGAGATACCTGGCGATTTCGCCTAGCGATGGGCCGGTTGTCGCGGGACTGATGCAGGTGAGTCTCGCGCGTGCGGAGTCGGAGAGGCATGACTGGGATCCGATCCAGTGTGGGTGTGGCCAGTCCGCCAGGCATTTGCTGGACGGTGTTCCAGTCGCCGTCCCGGGCGGCGTCGGCGAGTTTGTCCCGCTGGGTGGCCCAGGTCTCCTTGAGTGAGGACCGGCGGGTGACTCCGTCCCAGTGCGCTGTGCGTGGCTCGGGCATGGGGTGAGTGTACGGATCTTGGGGTGTGGGGTGGGCGGGGCTGCGGGTGTGGGGCGGTCGGAGACTTAGGGTGCTCGCCATGAGCATCATCGGGGTCGGTATCGACGTGGCCGAGATCGAGCGGTTCGAGGTGTCGCTGAAGCGGACGCCTGGGATGGCTGAACGGCTTTTCGTGGAGCGCGAGTTGCTGTTGCCGAGTGGGGAGCGGCGGGGGGTTGCCTCGCTTGCGGCGCGGTTCGCCGCGAAGGAGGCGTTGGCGAAGGCGCTGGGGGCGCCGGCCGGGTTGTTGTGGACCGACGCCGAGGTCTATGTCGAGGACAGTGGGCAACCGAGGCTGCGGGTGAAGGGGACTGTGGCGGCGCGCGCGGCGGAGTTGGGGGTGCGGGCGTGGCATCTGTCGTTGAGCCATGACGCGGGGGTGGCGTCGGCTGTGGTGGTCGCGGAGGGGTGAGCAGGGAGGCACGGGGGTGAACAACGGGGGCCACCTGATGCCGAGTGGACGTTGAGCTGCCCGCCTCCCGGAGGGTGGCCCAGGAGGTGTTCGTCGGCTCGTCGTGGTCGTCGACCGGGTGCGAGGCTCGCCCCGTCCGGGGCAGACTCGGTCGCATGCGTACTGCGTACAGCGTGGAGACCGTAAGGGCCGCCGAGCGGGAGCTCATGGCGCGGCTTCCCGAAGGGGCGTTGATGCAGCGGGCCGCTGCTGGGCTTGCCGCTGCCTGTGCCGAGTTGTTGGGGCGGGTGTACGGCCGGCGGGTCGTGCTGCTGGTCGGGAGTGGGGACAACGGGGGTGATGCCCTGTACGCCGGTGCACGCCTGGCCCGACGGGGGGCGGGGGTCGTCGCTCTCCTGTTCTCGGCCGAACGCGCCCATGCCGGAGGGCTCGCGGCGTTGCGGCGGGCCGGCGGGCGGGTCGTAGCAGCCTCCGGCGATGGCGGTAGCAAGGGCGGTGAGGCGGATGGCGATGGCGGCGGCCACGGCGTCGCTGTCACCGCCTCCGGCTTCACCCCCGTGGAAGAAGCCATCCTCCGTGCCGACCTCGTCCTCGACGGCATCGTCGGCATCGGTGGCAAGGGTGGGCTCCGGCCCGATGCCGCGAAGTTGGCCGAGGTTGTCGCCCAGTCCGGAGCCCCCGTCGTCGCCGTCGATCTGCCCAGCGGCGTCGACGCCGACACCGGGGAGGTGCACGGCGCCGCCGTCCGCGCCGATCTCACCGTCACCTTCGGTACGCACAAGCCGGGGCTGCTCATCGATCCCGCGCGGGAGTACGCCGGGTCCGTGCGGCTCGTCGACATCGGGCTGACAGACGTACTGCCCGCCGAGCCCGAGCTGGAGGCACTGCAGCATGCCGACATCGCCGCGCTGCTGCCTGTGCCCGGTGCCGCCAGTGACAAGTACCGGCGGGGCGTGGTCGGGATTGCGGCCGGGTCGGCCAGGTATCCGGGCGCTGCCGTTCTCGCCGTCTCCGGGGCGCTCAGGGGCGGTGCCGGTGCCGTGCGGTACGTCGGGCCCGCCGTGGACGCCGTCCTCGCCCGGTTTCCCGAGACGCTCGTGTCGGATCAGGGGCCGCGGAAGGCCGGGCGGGTGCAGGCCTGGGTGGTCGGGCCCGGTGCCGGGGACGACGCCGGGACCGTCGCCGAGGTGCTCGAAGCCGACGTACCCGTGTTGATCGACGCCGACGGGCTGCGGCTCGCCGACCTGGATGTCGTACGAGGGCGTGGTGCGGCCACTCTCATGACCCCGCATGCCGGGGAGGCCGCCGCCCTGCTCGGAGTCTCGCGTGAGGAGGTCGAGGGGGCGCGGTTGAAGTGGGTGAGGGAGCTCGCGGCCAGATATCGGGCGACCGTGCTGCTCAAGGGGTCGACCACGATCGTCGCCGATCCCACCGGGCGGCCGGTGCGGGTCAACGCGACCGGCACTCCCTGGCTGGCCACCGCCGGGAGCGGGGATGTGCTGTCCGGGCTCGCCGGATCCTTGCTGGCGGCGGGGCTGTCCGCGCTGGATGCCGGGAGTGCGGCCGCCTATCTGCACGGGCTCGCCGGGCGCTTCGCGGCGGACGGGGCGCCGGCCGGGGCGCATGACGTGGCGGAGGCGATTCCGGAAGCCTGGCGGGATGTGCGGAGCTGACCGGCATCGAGGGGGGAGAGGCTTCCGGAACCGGGTGTCTAGTGGGTCTCCTGCACCACGCTGAGAATGTTCCCCTCGCTGTCCTTGAACCAGGCGCCGCGCATGCCCGCGCCCTCCGCCACGCCGTTCACCGTCTTCAGGCCGGGCTGGTCGTACTCCTCGAAGGTGACGCCGTGGCTGCGCAGCTCCGTCATCTCCGTGTCGAGGTCGGTGACCGTCCAGCCGGCCAGTGTGTGGGCGGCCGAGCCGCCGTTCGGCGTCGCGTACACGAGGAAACGGGTGCCGCCGGACTCGAAGAGCGCGACCCCGTCCCGGTCGGCGATCAGCTTGAGGCCGAGCGTGTCACCGTAGAAGCGCTTGGCCCTGTCGAGGTCAGCGGCGGGAATCACGGCGTTCAGCGGTGTGTCTGCCAACATGTCCTCCACCTCCTGACACCAGGCTAGGCCCGCTCCTCAATAAGGGTGACCCGGCCGCGCGGCGTCCCCGATCGCCCATGGGGCCGCGTTTTTCTGATCGCATGATCAGCAGACGAATCGCCCACAGAGCCGTCGCGGTGTTGCTCACCGCCGCGACCGCCCTCCCCCTCACCGCCGCCGCCCCGCCGCCCCCCGCCCCCGGCCCCGAGGCCGAGCTCGTCCCGGGCATCGCCCCCGGGCCCGCCCAGTTCTGGCAGATCGACTCGCCGGACCAGGTCCTCCCGCCCACGGTGTACGCACCCACGGCCGCGGAGGACGCCGTCGAACCCCGGGACGCGGTGCCGGGGACGTACGACCTCGTCGAGTTGGTCCCCCTCGGTGACGCCGTCGCGAACGTCGCGTGCAGCAAGCACACCGGGCCCTATCAGCGGGGCGTCGAGCGGTGGCTGAAGCTGAGGGTGGACGGCCGGCAGTCGGCCGCCGACTGCCGGGCGATCCGCGCGTTCCAGGTCAAGCACAAGATCAACCCCGCGATCGGGTTCGCCGGACCGGTCACCTGGGCGACCATGCAGCTCATCGGCGCCAGGAAGAATCCCAACGCCGCCAAGAAATGCCCCGTTCGCACCTACCGCGTCGCCTGTGTCGATCTCAGCCGGCAGCTCACCTGGGTGCAGAAGGGCAAGAAGGTCGTCTTCGGGCCCGTGCCCATGCGCAGCGGGCGGGCGGGGCACCGGACTCGTCTCGGGTGGCACACGATCTACTGGCGGCACAAGAACCACTGGTCGACGCTCTACAACTCGCCCATGCCCTATGCCCAGTTCTTCGACGGGGGCGAGGCCTTCCACGCCGTCTACGGGAGCATCTACACCACCGTCGGCTCATGGGGCTGCGTCAATCTGCGGCTCGCGGACGCCCGCAAGCTGTGGAGCGTGCTGAAGAAGGGCGACCGGGTGTACGTGTGGGGACGCAGACCCGGAACGTAACCGTCCGCGCAGCCGTCCGCCTGGCCGTCCGAGGGGACTGTCCGACCCCTCTGAGACACTGGGGACGCCATGACTGAGACAGCACCTGCCACGACCGCATCCCTGCGGGCCCGCGCCGAGATCGATCTGGGGGCCCTGCGGGCCAATGTGCGGGCTCTGCGCGCCCTCGCACCGGGGGCGCAGCTCATGGCCGTCGTCAAGTCCGACGCATACGGCCACGGGGCGGTGAGGTGTGCCCGGGCGGCCGTGCAGGCCGGGGCCGGCTGGCTGGGGACGGCCACGCCCGAGGAGGCCCTCGCGCTGCGGAAGGCGGGGCTGCCGGGGCGGATCATGTGCTGGCTGTGGACACCGGGTGGGCCGTGGGGCGAGGCCATCCGGGCCGACATCGATGTGTCGGTCAGCGGGATGTGGGCCTTGGCGGAGGTCACGCAGGCCGCCCGGCAGCTCAATACCCCCGCGCGCGTGCAGCTCAAGGCCGACACCGGCCTGGGGCGCAACGGCTGTCAGCCCGGCGCCGACTGGGTCGAGCTGGTCGCGGGCGCCCTGCGCGCCGAGGCCGACGGGCTCGTCCGCATCACCGGCCTCTGGTCCCACCTCGCCTGCGCCGACGAGCCGGGGCATCCGTCCATCGAGGCCCAGCTCGACCTCTTCCGCGAGATGGTCGCCTACGCCGAACAACAGGGCGTCCGCCCCGAAGTGCGGCACATCGCCAACTCGCCGGCCACGCTCACCCGTCCTGACGCCCACTTCGACCTCGTCCGCACCGGGATCGCGCTCTACGGCATCTCGCCCAGCCCCGAGGTCGGCGCCCCGGCCGACTTCGGACTACGGCCCGTGATGACACTCGCGGCGAATCTCGCGCTGGTGAAGCACGTTCCGGGGGGTCACGGCGTCAGTTACGGGCATCGTTACCTCACCCCCGGCGAGACGACCCTCGGGCTGGTGCCCGTCGGGTACGCGGACGGGGTTCCGCGGCATGCCTCCGGGAGCGGTCCGGTGCTGGTCGGGGGCAAGTGGCGGACGGTGGCCGGGCGGATCGCGATGGACCAGTTCGTGGTCGATCTGGGCGGGGACGAGCCGCCCGTCGGCGCGGAGGCGGTGCTGTTCGGGCCCGGAGACCGGGGCGAGCCCACCGCCGAGGACTGGGCGCAGGCCGCCGGGACGATCGCGTACGAGATTGTCACCCGCATCGGAACACGCGTTCCCCGCGTCTATGTGAACGAGGAACAAAGCGGGTAACCGCACAGGAGCCGACTGCGCCACCAGCGGTGCAGCGCAGGCCACACAGGCAACATCTGCATCACCTGACCCAGCGAACAGGAGCGGTACGTGAGCGAGAGCAGTGCGGAGGCCGTCGCAGCCGTCGTCTCCGCCACGGGGGCGGCCGGGAACTGGCGCAGGGCGACCGGTATCGCCGGCGCCGCGATAGGCGTGGTCGCCGCGGGGGCGGCCGCGGGTGTCGCCATCGAGCGGCTCACCGTCGGGCGCGGCATGCGCAAGAAGGCGAGACTCGCCCTCGACTCGACCGGGCCGTACGGCTCCCTGCGCGGCACACCGGGCAAGGCGTACGCCGATGACGGGACCGAGCTGTACTACGAGGTCGACGACGTCGATCCCGCTGCCGTGCCGGCGCTCGGGCCGCGTCGTCGGCGGCTGTTCGGGCGGAAGGCGCCGGCACCCGTCACGGTCGTGTTCAGCCATGGGTACTGCCTGAACCAGGACTCCTGGCACTACCAGCGGGCGGCGCTTCGGGGTGTCGTACGGACCGTTCACTGGGATCAGCGCAGTCATGGGCGGTCCGCGCGCGGGACGCGGCAGGTGCAGGACGGGAAGCCCGTCGACATCGAGCAGCTCGGGCGGGATCTGAAGGCCGTCATCGACGCGGCGGTGCCGACCGGGCCGATCGTGCTCGTCGGGCATTCGATGGGCGGGATGACCGTGATGGCGCTCGCCGACCATTACCCCGAGCTGATCCGCGACCGCGTCGTCGCCACCGCCTTCGTCGGTACGTCGTCCGGGAAGCTCGGTGAGGTCAACTTCGGGTTGCCCGTCGCGGGTGTGAACGCCGTACGGCGGGTGCTGCCGGGAGTGCTGAAGGCGCTGGGGCAGCAGGCCGCGCTGGTGGAGAAGGGGCGGCGGGCGACCGCCGATCTGTTCGCCGGGATCATCAAGCGGTACTCGTTCGCGTCGCGGGACGTCGACCCGGCGGTCGCGCGCTTCGCCGAGCGGATGATCGAGGGCACGCCGATCGACGTGGTCGCCGAGTTCTACCCGGCCTTCAGCGACCACGACAAGACCGCGGCTCTCGTCCACTTCGCGGACATGCCGGTGCTGGTGCTGGCCGGGATCGGGGATCTCGTCACACCCAGTGAGCACAGTGAGGCCATCGCCGACCTGCTGCCGGACGCCGAGCTGGTGCTGGTCCCGGACGCCGGGCACCTGGTGATGCTGGAGCACCCGGAAGTGGTCACCGACCGGCTCGCCGACCTTCTCACCCGTGCGGGCGCGGTCCCGGCAGGGGCTACCGTGGGTGGCTATGGAAGCACCAGCAGCACCGCACAACCCGGTTGAGACCCGGCTGACGGTCACCGCCCCCGAACAGATGCAGGACCTGGGCCGCCGCCTGGCCAAGCTGCTGCGCGCCGGTGACCTCGTCATGCTCGACGGCGAGCTCGGCGCCGGCAAGACGACTCTCACCCGCGGCCTCGGCGAGGGCCTGGGCGTGCGGGGCGCGGTCACCTCGCCGACCTTCGTGATCGCCCGTGTGCACCCGTCCCTGGGCGACGGTCCGCCGCTCGTCCACGTCGACGCGTATCGCCTGGGCGGCGGGCTCGACGAGATGGAGGACCTGGACCTCGACGTCTCGCTGCCCGAGTCCGTGATCGTCGTGGAGTGGGGCGAGGGCAAGGTCGAGGAGCTGACCGAGGACCGGTTGCACGTGGTCATCCACCGGGCGGTCGGTGATACGACGGACGAGGTGCGGCACGTGACGGTGACGGGGCTCGGCGAGCGCTGGGCCGCCGTGGATCTGACCGTGCTGTCGGTCTGATCACTGCGGTCCGATCACTGACCGTTTCCGTGAACGTTCCGACAAGACGTCGGCAAGATGTTGCATTTGCGGTCTTGAACGTGGTCACATGGTACCCAGCCTGTAGTTAGGTCTACCTAACTACGCCCGCCCCCGCTCATCAGGAGGCGTCCATGTCGGCCACGGAACGAGACGAGAAGCGGCCCCGCGTGGTGTCCGCGGTACCCATGCGTGAGTTGCTGGCGTCCTGCGCCGCCGCCGCTGAGATCTCCACGCCGCCACGTCTGCCCGATCCCGAGCTCTCCGAGCGGCCCGAGGCCGCCTGACTCAGCCGCCGAACCGCGCGAGCCAGTCGGTGTGCTGCGGCGACATCAGCTGCTCGGTGTCGGCCACGGTCTGGGGCCACTGCCCCTCCGGCGCGCTCCTGGCCAGGACGACCCGTTGCGTCTCCAGTGCCTCGCGCACCAGCTCGTGCGCGTACGAGAGCGGGTGGTGCCGTCGGGTCTCCATCCAGGCGACCCCGGTCGCGGCGGCGGCCGCCAGCAGGCCGCTCAGGTCCCAGTTGGCGGCGATACCGGTGCTCCTGGCCAAGGCAGCGCTCAGCGCCAGCAGGGTCAGCAGCACGGTCAGCATGGACCAGGCGGCGGCGGCCCGGTGGGCCTGGGTGGCCCGGCCGCCGTACCAGCCGAGCTGATCGAGGACACGGTCGCGCAGGTAGATGTCCTTCCGGGTGGCGAACGGCTGGACGCGCACCGTCCGCATGGCGCGGGTGATCTCGGGGTAGCGCGGATCGCCCGGCTGCTGACGGTTGCGGTCGCTGCGGTCGCTGCGGTCGCTGCGGTCGCCGCGATCGGCGGAGGGCTCCTGCCAGCCGATCCGGCGTAAAGGGCGCAGATGCTCCTCCAACTGTTGGTGGAAGAGTCCCTCGGGATCGGGAACCCCGGTGTGGAACGGCCCGCCGTGCACCATGTACTGCCAGGCCAGCGACTTGACGATCTCGGCGGCGTCGCGGTGCGCCTGCCAGTGGGCCTTTGCCCGGCGTCGCTGGATGACGACACCGGTGGCCACGGTGAGCCCGTACAGCAGGGCGGACAGCGCCGTGAGCACATGGCTGTTGAAGCGGTCGGCCAGCGTGGCGCAGCCGGTCGCCACGAGCAGCAGCGCCAGTTGGGCCTTGGTGGCACGGAAGGACTCGCTCTGACGGTTGAGCGCCCACTGGTCGTTGGTGCGGAACAAGGGCGGCAGGTCTTCGTGGCCTATCTTCGCGCTTGGCCCCGGAATGTTGTGTCCAGGAGTCGTCGCCGTCATGGGGGTCACCTCGCCATGAAGGGGGGAAGACTCATGGTGACTTGGAGTCGCACGGGTGCCAACACCGCGTAGTACGGGAGGGCTTGGGGTGCTGGCGAGATCGGACCGCAGAGGAACGCCCTGCCCTTCGCGTTCTGGTTCTTCGTTGATCTATGTGCTTCCCTGAGATGAGAACTGAACAGCACCACTCCGTCCGCAACTCAGCATACGGAGGGCTGAGTTGTGGCCTGCCACAGGTCCACATCCGCGGGTCCGGGACCACGCCCGGGGTTTCGCGGGGCGAGCGAGCACGGGGGGTCCATGGAGACGCCGGCGACTGACGTGGAGTTCGACGTGGTGAACCTCAGCGGTTCCGCGGCCGTAGAACTGGACGACCTGCCCGACAGCGCGCTGGGCCGGGCCATGAAGAGGGTTCGGCGGGATGCACTGGACCATCGCGCGGTGAACGCAGCCATGTTCGAATCGGCGCTCTGATGGGTGCGTGGGCAGGAGGTGGCACGTGCGGGACGCGAACCCTTTCGTCGAGTGGGTCGTCAAGGTTGCCCAGCCGTGCAATCTGGCCTGCGATCATTGCTATGTCTATGAGTTGCAGGACCATACGTGGCGGCACAAGCCGTCCGTCATGGCGACCGGGACCGCGGATCAACTGGCCTCCCGCATAGCCGAGCACGCCCGGAGTCACGCGCTGCCCCGCGTCCGGGTGACCTTGCACGGGGGTGAGCCGCTGCTCGCAGGACCGTCACGAATAGAACATCTCCTGGTGGTTCTGAGACGGGAGCTGCGTGGTGCGGCCGTTTGTGATATCTCGGTGCAGAGCAATGCGACTCTTCTCAATCCCTTATGGATGGACCTGTTCCGGCGACACGGCGTCTCGGTTGGCGTCAGTCTTGATGGCGGTCGCGACGCCAACGACCGTCACAGGCTCGCCAGGAACGGACGGAGCAGCTATGACTCCGTCCAGAGGGGGTTGGAACTCTTGCGCAGGCCCGAGAACAAGGCGCTGTTCGCGGGCCTGTTGTGCACGGTCGACCTCGCCAATCCACCGCTGAAGGTCTACGAGGCGCTCCTGGCCCATGAGCCACCGGCCGTCAACTTCCTGTTACCGCATGCCACTTGGGAACACCCGCCGCCCGGCCACGACCCGAATCGCACGCCGTATGCGAACTGGCTGTTGGCCGTATTCGAACGGTGGTACACGGCGCCGCACCAGGAGACCGGGATCCGGCTGTTCGAGGACATCATGGACCTCGCGCTGGGCGGTGACGTCCGGTCGGAGAGTGTGGGGTTGGCCGAAGCGGACTTCCTCGTGGTCGAGAGTGACGGGACGATCGAACTCTCCGACTCGCTGAAGGTCACCCGGGACGGCGGTGCCGCGACCGGACTCGACATCTTCGCGCATGACTTCGACACCGTCGCACGGCTTCCTGCCGTGGCCGAGGCCCGCCGCGGAGGCCTGGCCGCACTCGCCGACGTCTGCCGCGGCTGTGAGGTGGTGCGCCTGTGCGGCGGCGGCATCCGCGCCCACCGCTACCACCCGCGCACCGGCTTCGCCAACCCCAGCGTCTACTGCGCCGACCTGCGCGTGCTGACCACCCGTATCCGGGACCGCGTCGTGGCCGATGCCGCCGCCCTGCTCGGGAGCGCGTCGTGACGGCCCCGGCGATCCTGCGGATGACCGCCGAGGACTTCGCGAGCCTGGCGGCCTGTCAGCCGTCCTCCGACGCCCTGCGGGTCCTGCGGGACGGGCAGGTCTCCCGGCGCCTGCTGATGCTGATGGGTGTGGCCGAGGCGGCCCGCGACAGCGCGCCGCGGTTCTGGGCGACCCGGGGAGCGGCCGCCTGGGAACTGTGTGCCCGGGCCCGTCGAGCGGATGTACGGGCCTTCGAGGACGTGCTGCTGCACCCCCATGTCGGTGTCTGGCTGGGCCGCTGCCTGCGGGCGCTGGAGGGTCCACGCCCGACCGTCGGCGCTGACGCGGACCTCGCCCGGCTGGGAGGCCTGGCGGCCGCCGCCGCGTTACGTGCGGGACTGCGGCCGGACCTCGCTCTCCCGGCACCGGACTCGCTGCTCTGGCTGCCCACGTTGGGGGACGTCCGGCTGTCCGGGAGCACGGGCGAGGTGCGCCTGCGCGGCGACGTACTGGAGCTGGGCGGCCGGCTGGTCCGACTCTCCGACGATGACACGGCCCGGTGCGCCCCGCGCCGCCTGACCGTCGACTCCCTCCAGGGTGCACCGCCGTTGTCGGTCGTGCTGGAAGACACCGACCCCTACCGGGACGCGCACGGCCATCCGGTGCTGCCCCGCCAGACGGCCGGGCAACTGCACGCCTGGCAGGCGTCGGTGGCATCGGCCTGGGACGTGGTGACCCGCCTGGTCCCGGAACGCGCCGCGGCCTGTGCCGCTCTGTGGACGGCACTGGTGCCGCTGCGCCCTTCGTGGACCGGGCAGAGCGTGAGCTCCTCGGCACGGGAGGCGTACGGGGCGATCGCCGCCTCCTTCACCGCCGACCCGGTGCGACTGGCCGAGACCGTGGTGCACGAGAGCGCGCACATCGCCTTCGGAGCCCTCGCGGACCTGGCCGACCTCACGGATCCGGCGGACCGCACCCTGCACCAGGTCGGCTGGCGGGAGGACGCCCGCCCCGTCGGCTCCGTACTCACCGGAACCCATGCCCATCTGGCGCTCCTGGAGTTCTGGCGGCGCCGGTGGCAGGAACTGACCGGTGGTCAGGCCCGTGCCGCGGGGGCGCGGTTGCACCACTACGGCCGTCAGGTGGCCGCCGCCCTGCGGATCCTGCACGCCCATCCGGCCCTGACACCCATGGGAGCACGCTTCGTGACGCTCATGGCGGACGAGGCGGCACGGTGCGGCTTTCCCGTACGCCCGCTGCCCTCCGCTCGCCCCGACGCTCCGTCACACGTTCGGGTGGGATCTCGGGAGACGCAGCCCTTCACCCGGAAGCGTGCATCGACCTCCGGCGCACACGGAGGCGCGGGCCTGGCATGCCGTACGGCCGCGTGCGGACGGAAGACTGACGAGACGACACCGGGGGCGGGTTGATGAGGGTGCGTTGGTTCGGGGACGCGACGGCACGGCCGAGGCCGACAGGCCTGCCACCAGATTTTCGCCATGTTCGGAACAAACATCGACGCGTCGGCCGATCCGGCTCGCCCCGGGACCGCGTCGCCCCCATGGAGCCATCGTGAGCCACTTCTACTTGAGTCACGTTCGCACCGTCGACGAGGAGTGGGTCGCGTCGTTCTTTCACGACCTGTGCCAGGCCGTCGGCCGGCGCACCGGACGGCCGCCGGACAGCGTGGGTGTGCGGGGAGAACCACAGTCGTCGGACGTCTCGGTGGATCTGCTGGACCGGTCCACCGCCCTCGTCGTGCTGCACTCACCGCGCTATTTCAGCCAGTCGTACTGCCTGGCGGAGTGGTCCTACTTCCAGCGGCGGCTCAACCTGCACTGGTCCAGGACCGGTCGCCGGGCCGACGCCGTGGTGCCCCTGATGTGGGAACCCGATCCGGCCCAGGGGCTGGACACCGTCGTCCCGTACCCGCCCCTGCAGGTGGCCTCCGAGGCGTACCGCCGGGACGGCCTGCTGCACCTGCTACGGCTGAAGGCGCGCTACCGGTCCGCCTACGAGGAGGTGCTGCGGGCGGTCGCCGAGCGGATCGTCGCGGCCACGGAAGAGCTCCCCCAGGTCCACGGATTCGACGTCGCCGGCAGCCAGTCGCCCGTCGGCGGTCCCGTACCCGCCGGCGGTCAGACGGTCAGCTTCGTGTTGGCGTCCGCGGCGGAGGACGAACTGCCCAACGAACGGCAGGCGCGTCAGTACTACGGCAAGACCCCCCTGCAATGGTCCCCCTACGCCCCCGGGGAGCACGGGGCGCTGGTCTCGCTCGTGAAGAACACCGCCACCACACTCGACTTCACGGCGACCGTGCTGCCCCTGGACGACGAGACCGTCGACCGCATCAGCCGGGAAGGGGAACCGGAACAGCTCGTCGTGCTCCTGGTGGACGCGTGGGTGGCCGGCCTGGGTGAGAAGCGGCGGCTCCTCGCGGCCGTCGACGAGCGGAATCCCGAGGCGACCACGGCACTTGAACCGAGGGCCCGTGACGACACCGAGTCGGCCGAGCGGGCCGTCACCCTCGACGAACTCCTGGACCGCACGCTCCCTCTGATGCGCCGACGGCACAGCGAGTACGACCGCTGGGGCCTGGCGGACGCGGAGAGCTTCGTCTCCTCCCTGCGCAAGGTGCTCGTCCGCCTCCAGAACGAGGCGCTCAAGTCAGTGGAAGCCGTCCAGCCCCCGGCACCGTCGGCCGACGTTCCGCATACGTTTCCCCTGCTCGGAAGGTACTCGTCATGACGTTCGACTCGGGTGACGCCGACACCCGCGAGTCCGGCACGATCGTCACGTTCTACTCGTTCAAGGGCGGAACGGGCCGCACCATGGCGCTGGCGAACGTGGCGTGGATCCTGGCCAGCAACGGCAAGCGTGTGCTCGCCATGGACTGGGACCTGGAGGCACCGGGGCTGCACCGTTACTTCGCGCCCTTCCTCGGAGATCCGGAGCTCGACTCCACGCCCGGTGTCATCGATCTGATCCGCGGGTTCGACATGGCCGCCAGGCCCAGGCCGGCGGGCGGTGACTACAGCCGGCAGGCCCGGGTGGAGCGGTTCGCCTCGACCCTGGCGCTGACCTTCGACAGCGGCGGCTACGTCGACTTCATCTCGCCGGGACGCAAGACCCCCGAGTACTCCGAGATGATCAACACCTACGACTGGAAGGGCTTCTACGAACAGCGCGACGGCGCCGCGTTCCTGCGCGCCCTGCGCGAGGACATGCGGGGCAACTACGACTACGCCCTGATCGACAGCCGGACCGGCTGGAGCGACACCTCAGGAATCACCACCGTGCTGATGCCGGACGTGTTGGTGAACTGTTTCACGCTGAACACCCAGTCGGTGGACGGCAGCGCCAGCGTGGCCGGGGACGTACGGCGGGCGGCCCCGCATGTCAGGATCCTCCCGGTACCCATGCGGGTGGAGGACGCGGAGCAGGAGAAGCTCGCGGTGAGCCGGGGCCATGCCCGGCAGCGCTTCCAGGAATTCCTGAAGGACACTCCGCGGGCGGCCGACCCCGATGCCTACTGGGGCGCGGTGGAGATCCCGTACAAGCCCTTCTTCGCCTATGAAGAGGTCCTGGCCACCGTGGCCGACACCCCCCGTCAGCCCGCCTCCCTGCTCGGTGCCTACGAACGCCTCACCTCGGTGATCACGGACGGGCAGGTCACGGCTCTGCAGCCGGTCAAGGAGCCGGTGCGTCGGCAGATGCTCGCGCGCTTCCAGCGGGTGCCGGTGCCCGGAAGGCGCCTCGTGCCCCGGGTCCGGGTCGACTTCGCGCTGCGCGACGGCGCCTGGGCGGAGTGGATCGCGGCCCAGCTGCAGTCCGCGGGGATCGCCGTGTCGCTGCGCGGAAGCAGTCCGTCCATGCCGCTGTCCGGCGGTTCGGGCGATGGAACCGACGTGGTCATCGCGCTGCTGTCACCCGACTTCGCCACCACCCCGGTCGCCGACGAGGTGCGTGCGCTGGTGGATGCCCCCGAAGGGCCCAAGATCATCGGCCTGCGTACCCGGGAGCACCAACCGGAGCCGGCGCTGCGCGGACTGCCGGGATTCACGCTGGTGGACACGTCCGCCGATCAGGTTCTCGCCAAGGTGTTCGCCCTGCTCGAACTCGAGGCCTCGGGCTCCGTGGTCAGTGAGGGCATCACCTATCCGGGTCAGGTCCCCAGGATCTTCAACGTGCCGCGCCGCAACAACTCCTTCACCGGCCGCGACGTACAACTGGACCGGCTGCGGTCCGAGTTGAGCACCGAGTCGCTGCGTCCGGACACGCCGGTGGGCAAGGTGGTCCTGTACGGCCTCGGTGGCATCGGCAAAACCCAGATCGCGCAGGAGTACGTCCACCGGTACGGTTCCCAGTACGACCTCGTGCACTGGGTCCCGGCCGAACAGCCGAACCGGATTCCGCAGCTTCTCGCGGAGCTCGGCCTCGAGCTGGGAATTCCGGGCGACACGGTCGACGAACGTGCCCAAGCGACCATGACGGCGCTGAAAAATGGCGATTATGGTCGTTGGCTGCTGGTTTTCGACAATGTCACCGACAGCCAGGACGCAGACGGTGAGATCCAGAACAGGCACGAGGGAGACACGACGGTGGAACGGTACCTTCCCGCCGAGGGGCCGGGACACGTCATCCTCACCGCCCGGCGTTCGCCCCATGACGAGAACCAGCCCGCCCTGGAGGTCGACGCCTTCAGCAGGCCCGAAAGCATCGCGTTGCTGCGGCGCCGGGTGGACGGCCTGTCGGTCGAGGACGCCGACCGGATCGCCGAGACACTCGGGGACTTCCCGATGGCCATGGAGATCGCGGCGGCTTGGCTGCGCCAGACGGCCATGCCCCTGGACACCTACCTCGAGCGGGTCAACCACCAGGTCAGCGCGGTGCTGAGCGGGTCGGGCGGCAGTGGGGACAGTCAGCAGGAGTCCCTGCTCGCGGTCTGGCGGCTGACCGTCGACCGGCTCGGCAACGAGCGGCCCGCGGCGGTCCGGCTCCTGGAACTGTGCTCCTTCCTCTCCCCGGAGCCCATCGCGCAGTCCCTGCTCTACAGCGACGCCATGCGTAACCGCCTCGCCGAGGAGACCGGGGACGAGTCGGTGCTCGACGCCATGGTGATGGGGCAGGTGGTCAGGGACCTCGGGCGGTACGCGCTGGCCACGGTGGACCGGCAGAGCCAGTTCATCCAGGTTCATCGACTCGTCCAGGCCGCCGTGCGCGAATGGCTCGGGGAGGACGGCGCACGCCTGGACCGGACCCGGCACCAGGCGCAGCTCGTGCTGGCGGGAGCGCTGCCCTCGGCCGCCAACCCCGAGGACAGCTCGCCGGTGCGGCAGCGGTTCGCGGAACTGCTGCCTCACTTGGAACCCTCCGGAGCGCTGTACAACGCCGACGCACGTGTGTGCGAGTGGGTCATCCGTCAGGTCCGCAACCAGTGGCGGATCGGCGACCACCGGGCCGCCGCCGCGCTGGGGCTGAAGGCGCTCGACATCTGGAACGAGTCCCTGGGCGCGGACCATCACCTCAAGCTGCGGCTGGCCGCCCAGGTGGCCAACCCGCTGCGCTCCCTGGGCCGTTACAAGGAGGCCCACCAACTGGACGCCGACACCCTGAAGCGGCAGCGCGAGCAGTTGGGGTCGGACGACGGCTACACCCTGGTGACCGCCCGCAACTACGGCGGTGACCTGCGAGGTCTCGGGCGGTACCAGGAGGCGTACGACGAGGACCGCCAGACCTACGAGCTCTATCTGAACAGCCCGCACTTCGGTCCTGACCACGAGGACACCCTCCGGGCCGCGCACAATCTCGGTGTCTCGCTCATCCTGGCCGGCAGGCCCGGGGAGGCCCTGGAGCGTGCGACCGAGGCATACCAGCGGTCCCGGCAGGTCCTGGGCGTGCGGGACCGGCTCACCTGGGCCTTCGCGGGCCGGGTGGCGTTGGACCGCCGGGAGACCGGCGACTACCAGGGCTCCCTGGATCTGCTGGTCGAGATCCGCAAACGGTTCGTCGGCATCCTGAACGACGAGCAGGCCGACGACGTCCTGCGCACGGACGCGTCCCTCGCGGTGACCCAACGTCGTCTCGGCAACTACGCGGCGGCGGAAGCGCTGACCCGCTCCACCCTGAACGCGTACCGGCAGCGCTACGGCGAGGCGCATCCTGAAACGATGTCGTGCACGGCCAACCTCGCCTGCGATCTGCTCGCCCTGTCCACGACGGATCCGGTCCGGGGATCCGAGGCGGTGGACCTCGGGAAGCAGAACTTCGAGCGCTATCGCGGGCGGCTCGGCCCCGACCACCCGTTCACCCTGGCGGCCGCGACCAACCTGGTCGCCATCCTCAGGCGCCGGGATGAGACCGAGCACGCCCTGGAACTCGCCGACGAGACGCTCCCGCGCCTCGTGGAGAGGCTGGGCGCCCCCCACCCGGCCACGGTCGCCTGCCGGGCCAACCGGGCCGGAGTGCTGTCCGACATGGGTCGGCACGAGGAGGCGCTGGCCGAGGACGAGGTGGCCCACGAGGCGTACCGCGCCCTCTACCGCGACCATCATCCACGGGTGCTCTGCGCGGAGCACAACGTTGCGCTGGACCACAGCCTCATGGGTGACGAGGACGCCCTGCGGGACCTGAGCAGGGCGGCGCGGGCCGCCGAGCAGGAGTTCGGGGCCGAGCATCCCGTGGTGCGGATGATGAGTGAGCGGATGCGGATCGACTTCGATCTGGAGATGCCGCCGACCTGATCCGATGCACGTACGGCAACCGCCCCGGTCCTGCGCCGGGGCGGTCAGTTGTTCAGGGACGTCCCGTACTTGCGGACGAACCGCCGCACCGTGCGGTTCATCTCCTCCTCCCGCCAGGCGGGAAGACCCTCCAACCGGGTGTGCGCGCCGGTTGCGCCGAGGAGTTCGCCGTCCACCACGAAGAGGAACAGCAGCCCCACCGGGTACGCCGCATCGAGAGCTCTGACCAGGTCCGTGTCCGGGGCGTGCGGGACGATCACGACCACCGGGCCGAAGTCCTGTTCGTGCTCGCGCAGCGTCTCCTCGTCGTGGATGTCGAACTCCTCGAACAGTTCCTCCCCGATGTGCTGGACCAGATCCCCCAGGACGCCGGCGCCCGCGCTGAGCGTGACGACGAAGTGGTCCCAGGGCAGCGGCTGTTCACTGGCCCGGTGGACGTATCGGCGTGCCGTCTCCGTGGACCGCGCGGGCAGCACCGCGACCCGGGGAGAACCGTCGCCGGCCACCCGGCGGATGCGGTCCGCCTCCATCGCGGGCACCCGGGCATGGGTCACGCTCAGCTGGATCAGTTCCCGTGAGGCCTCCGGACCGGACAGCGGCAGCAGCTCGGTGAGAGCCGCGCGCAGCGGGTCGGCCTCGGGCTCGCTCGGCCGTTCGGTCAGCAGGCCCGAGGCGAGCCGATGGCGCATCAGCAGGGACAGCATCTCGACGGGGACCCCCAGCAGCGCACCGGCCCGGCTCAGGCTCTCCGCGTCCACCTCGCGCAGATGGTGGACGACCCGGTGATGCACCTTGGCTCCGCTCAACTCCGCCCGCATCAGCTCCAGTTGGGGCCTTATGCCGCGTCGTACGGACTCGATGTCTGCGCCGCCGGGCCACTCCACCATCTGGCGTCTGTTCGGGTTGAGCGATCCGAGCCCGCTCCTCTCCAGCGCGTCGAGGGTCACGTCCGGCAGCATCAGCAGGATCACCGGGAATCCGTCGTGCCGGTTGCGCAGTTCCGCCATGGCCAGCTCGTTCTGTACGTGCTCGGATCGCAGGGCGTGGTTCGAGACGATCAGGAGCATGCCGTGCGCGCTGCCCATGCCGTCGGATATGGCCTCCATCCAGTCCTGTCCCGGCACCAGAGACTCCCGGTCCACCACGACCGGCTCGCAGCCCTCCTGATACAGCAGCTCCTCCATGGCACGGCGGGCCGGCCAGCAGTTGCACGTACAGCCCTGCGGTTCGCTGCGGCTGAGGAAGACATGGGGGGCGGGCATGGGACTCCTCGTACGGGACCGGGGCATGTCAGCGGGCGGGCGGGGCGAAGGGGTCGGGCCCGGTCGGTGATGGGTGCGCGTCCGCGCGGATCCGGAACCAGCGGGTGCGGCCGACGCCGAGCCGGACGGTGACCAGGCCGTCGGTGGACGGGCGTAGGACCGGTGGACCGTCGGCCGACGGCCACAGCACCGGCGGCCCGTCGGGCGGGTCGTCCGGGCCGTCACGGGCGATCTCGATCAGCTCGGTCCGCGCGGTCGTGTCCGGCAGGGACACCCAGGCGGTGACCGGGGCGGCAGCCGTGCTGGTCAGGCAGAGGACGCTCTGTCCGGCATGGTCCCGGCGGACGGCGGTCACCCCTGTCGCACGGGTGGGCACCCACTCGACCCCGCCGTGGCGCAGGGCGAGCTGTCCGGCGCGGGCCGCGAGCAGGGGCCGTAGCGCCGGATCGGCCGGGAACGAGGCGGGGACCTCATGGCATCCCGAGAGTGCCAGGAGCAGACAGGCCCGCGGTCTCGGGAGGCCGTCCGGGAGGACCCAGGTGCCGTACGACGAGAGGGGGGTGGCGGGGTCGGCCGGCTCCGGAGGCGGGTCCAGGGCGAGGTGCCCGGCGCCGAGCGCGTCGGCAGCGCCGCCCGTCGTGACGACCGCCGACTCCGGGTAGGCGTCCAGCAGATGGCGCAGGCGGGTGAGCAGGGGCGTGGGCCACCGGCCGGCGTCTGGGAGCCGGAGCCCGTCGATCGGCGCCTCCAGTAGCTCGTAGGCCCGCCTGAGCACCTCGCTGTCGGGGGAGTACTCGTCCGGGGGCGCCAGTTCCGCCAGCACGCGCAGCCCCTCCTCGTGGGCCCGCGCCAGCAGCCCGGTGAACTCCTCCGAGCCCGGGGGCAGGGAGGCGGGCAGTGTGATGTGTCCGATGCCCCCGTGCCTGATGCCGGACGGCAGCGTGGTGTTCCGCGCCGACAGCACGATCCCGACGCTGTCCCGGAGCCAGCCGGGCCCCGACTCGTCCGGCGGGATGGGCACCGGCCCCGGTGTGAGCAGATGGGTCTGGCCGTTCTCCGCGCGGATCTCCACCTCGCCGCCGTGCCCCGACAGCAGGAGCAGCCCGCCCGCCGCCGGATGAACCTCCCGTACCCGGAAGGGCGTTGGGGCCGCGGTGACCGCGCCGCCGTCAGGCCAGGCCAGCCGCAGCAGCCGGCCACCACCGTCCGCGGCGACGACCAGACCGGCTTCGGGAAGCAGCGCCAGCGAGGAGGCGGACGCCGGCAGCGTGCCCAGCACAGTGGGGGGACCGGGCGTCGCGCCGGCCGCACCGGGCGCGGGGGCTGTCGTGCCGTCGGCTGCATCGCCGTCGGCCGCGAGGTCTGTCGTAGCGCCGAATGGACCTTCCCGAGCCGAGGGGGCCGTCGTGGCGTCGGCTGGACCGCCCCCGGCCGCGAGGCCCGTCGTGGCGTCGGCCGTACGGCCCCCGACCGCGGCACCCCTCACCCCGTGCACCCGTCCGTCCGCCGTGGCCCACACCACCGCACCGGACCACGGGTCGCCGCACAGGGCGGTGACCTTCGGCCCCGGCTGCCGGCGGATGGGTTCGGTCTCCGCGGGTGCGGTCAGGTAGTGGAGTGTCACACCGCCGTGCGCGTCCGCCGCGGCCACCAGGCCGGCCCGCACCGAGCACCACAGCCGTACCACCGGGGCCGGATGCGACAGTGTGCCCAGTGTCCGGGCGGGGGCGCCGTCGTCGACGAGGAGTACGTCCGTGCCCGTGGCCAGGCACAGCACGCCGCGTTGTGCCGTGCGGGACCAGCCCACGGCCGTCGGCCGCGTCGGCAGCGGATGCCGTACGGCGTCGACCGTGCCGTCCACGGCAGTCGTCACCACGTGCAGCCCGTCGTCGTCGACGACCGCCGTGGACGCCGGGCCGGCGTCGGCGACCGCGAGCAGCCGTGGCTCGGCGGGCAGGGCGACCGAGAGCACGGACTCGCCGTCGTCGACGCGCAGCACGGTCCGGCCGTCCGCGGTCGTCGCGACCGCCGCGCGGTGGCCGGCCCGCGCACACAGCAGGGTGCCGCCCAGCTCCGCCTGCGCGGTCAGGACGGTTCCGTCCGCGCGGGCCTCGGCGGCCACGCTCAGGCTGAGGGCGGTGTGCTCGCCGTCGTGGAGGTCCAGTTCGTGCCATTCGGCGCCGGGCAGCGCGCCGCGCAGCCGCAGCCGGACCCGGCCCGCCCCGCTCGCCCCGCAGACCAGGGCGCCGCGTTCCGGAGGGCGGCTCAGAGCCAGGCCGTCCGGCTCGACCCGGACCCCGATGTCCACCTCGGTGTGGACCAGCGCCCGCACCGTCCGTACCTCGTCGGCGTCGGCCCGGGTCACCAGACCGGGCGGCGGTTCCATGCCCAGCCGCTCCGCCGCCATCATCTGCAGCCGCCAGGCCGGCAGCGAATCCCGTACGGCCTCCGGCAGCCGGGGCAGGAAGTGCAGGATCCAGCGGCCGGCCTCGGCGGCCGCCGGGCCCTGGGCGAGCACCTGCCGGAAGAGCGGGGTCAGGGCACGTTCGACGTCGGCCTCGGCGGGCGGCGGGCCGATGGTCGCCGACCACAGCAGTTCCTCGAAACCGCGGACGAGGGGCGGTGCGCAGCGATGGGCGGACAGGGTGAAGTCGCGGACCGAGCCGAGCAGCACCGGATCGTGGACGTACAGTTCCCGCCGCAGCGCGGCGCTCACCTCCGGATACAGCACCAGGGCGCGGCTGTCGGCGGCCTCCACCAGCGGTGAGAAGCACAGCCGGGCCTCCAGGCCGGTGCCGCTGTCCGGAGCGAACCGGAGCCGGGCGCCTCTGAGGAAGTACGGCTCCGCCTGGGCGGCCAGGCACAGCGACCGGGCCAGCCGGACCACGTCGGGCTGGAACCGGCGCTGCTCCGCGATCAGCCGGGACGCGCCGCTGCGCTCGGGCGCGGCCGTCATCGCGGCCGCCCGGCCCGGCGCGGGTCCTGGCGGGCCGCGGTCTGGGCGAACCGTACGGACACCCGGCGATCCAGCGGGACCAGCCCGACCGCCTGACGGACGGCCACCGGGTACTCCTCCGCCGGATAGGGGGTCAGACAGACGACGGGGCTGCCCGCCTCGCGCAGCCGCCGCAGATACGGCAGCCAGCGCGCCGGCGAGGAGTGGTGGCGGCCGGGCAGCGGTGGCTGCAGGTGCCCGAGGTCGGACAGCAGGAGCACCGGCTGTCCGTGCGGCGGCACCGGATGGGGGTCCCAGGTGCGCCCCCGGTCGCGGCTGACCCCCTGGGCGATGCGCAGGTCCAGAACGCGCAGCCCGCCCGGTGGCAGGATGCGGGCCGCGAGCCGGGCGGCCCACTCCTGGTCGTGCCGGAAGGGACGCATCGACTCGCCTCGGTCGATCAGCAGCAGCACCCCGGCACGGGTGGTGGACCGCTGCCGGTAGGGCACACGCGGCCGGGCGCCCCGGCCACCCGCCAGGCTCCGTACGGCCATGTCCACCAGCCGGAGGTGGTCGACCGCCCGGCCGGTCCGGCGGGTGGCGGCCAGCGCGAGGAAGATGGCCCGCTCGGTCCGCGGGTTCCACGGCGGCGCGGGCCGCGGCGGAGCCGTCGCCCAGGGCACGTCGAACGCCTCGGCGTGGCCGAGGAGTGCCTCGGCGCCGTCGTCGCGGGGGTCGGTCGCAACGCTCTCGCGCCACAGCGGGTGTCCTGCCTCCAGGTCCGGCGCCGGGCGCGCGGCGCGGATCAGGAGGAGCGAACCGCCGGTGGGCGGCGTGGTGTCCGGGTCGGGTGGCTGCTCCGGAGGGCTGTCGGGGGAGCCCGGTGTCCCCGGACTCGGGTGGTTCGGCCCTGTGGAGGTGCCGCCCCCGCCGGGCGCCGAGGGCGCGGTGTGCGCCGACGACGCGTCCGTACCGGCCGGGCCCGTGCGGGCGGCCGTACCGTCGTCGCGGGACCGCCTCGCGGGGTCCGCGGCGCCGGGGTCCTCCGAGACCGTACCCCCGTCGCGGGACCGCCGTGCGGGGTCCGTGGCGTCAGGGCCCTCCGGGGCCGCACCGCCGTCCGGGGAGGGCCGCGCAGGGTCCGTGGCGCGAGGGCCTCGGTCGCTCGACGCGTCGGACGGACGGGCGGAGGCGGAGGGGCTGCCGAAGGACAGCGTGAGTCCCATGGCCGCCGCCAGCGTGGCCAGTTCGTCCGGATCGGACACCCCCAGGACGCGGGCCGACCGCAGCAGGTCCCCCAGGTGGGCCGGGCCTGTGCTCATGCGTAGGCGGAGGTGTCGGGGGAGCCCTTCACCATGGCGAGGTCCGCGACGGCCCGCCACTCACCGGAGTCGGCCGTCAGGCCCATCTGGCGACAGGCCCGCAGGGTGTCGAGGAACTCGGCGGTGCTCGCCGTCGGCCGGGTCGCCACCGACCCGTTCTCGAACATCTCGGCCAACTCCACGGCGAGCGCGTCGTCGTAGTCGTCGCCCATGTGCAACCGGGCGACCTCCAGGAGGTGTTCGCGGTCCGGTGGCTCCAGCTGCAGCTGGATGCAGCGGCGCAGGAACGCGGCGGACAGCTCCCGCTCCTGGTTGCTCGTGATCACCACGAGGGGCGCGCCCATGCCCTCGGGTGCCGTCACCGTCCGGCGGTCCGGTCCCACGAAGCGGAGGTTGTTGAGCGGGTCGAGAAGGGCGTCCGGGACATCGGGGTCGGCCTTGTCGATCTCGTCGATGAGGACCACCGCCGGACGGTCGCGCAACGCGGGCACGCCTCCTTCGTCCACGGCCGGATCGAGCGCCTTCCACAGGGGGCCCGGCCGGAAGTAGGCCCGGGAACCGGGATGCCTGAGCCGGCCGCGTGTGGCGTCGTTGAGCCGGCGGAACGCCTCCTCGCGCCACAGCAGGTCGTGTGGTTCGGTGCGGGCGGTGACCACCTCCGCGTAGTAGCGGAAGCGCATGAGCCGCGCCACGTTCGGTGCGAGCGCCGACTTGCCCGAGCCGGGCGGGCCGAGCACGAGCAACGGGCGGCCGGACGCCAGGGCGACGTTGACGGCCAGGACGGTCCGGTCGTCGAAGAGATACACCTGGTCGTCGAGGCGGGCCGTGTCGCGCACGGGTATGCGGCCGACCTCCGTGGGCCGCTCGGACTCCCCGGCAGGGTCGAAAAGCTTGATCAAGCCTACTGTCCCCCATCGTCAGCGTGTGGCTCCGGCGCAGCGCGTCCGGTTGCTCTCTTCCCCATGGCACCCACCGCACACGCGGCCGCGCTCCGTCGGTGAAGCCGTCAGTCCTGGGGCCGGCGCCGTATGCGGACCTCAGGGAACCCGGTGCCAGGCCGGGCCGCCGGAACGGTCGGGCCGGACGGGCCGGGCCCCGGGCCGTGGGCCACCAGGTCCACCCCGCTCAGCCAGGGCGCCCGGCGCAGGGCGTCCGGCACCGGCAGGTCCGGCCACGGGTCGATGCCGAGGAACATGACCGCCGAGGTCTCGAGTGCGGTCAGATCCCGCAGGTTCGGGCAGCGCAGTATCCGCACCGACCGAAGTGACCGGCAGGCGTCCAGCTCGGGCAGTGCGACGAGCGCCGGATCGTCCGTGAGGACCAGCGAGCGCAGCCCGGGCAGCCGTGGCAGCGCCTCGGCCAGCCCCTCCACGGGGCCCGAGCAGCAGAGTTCCGGCACGGGGGTGCCGGCCCGGAGCAGGGCGCGCACCTCGGCGGACGACCGTACGCGCACCCGCCGCACGGACGCACGAGGGCGCGGGCTCATGGCCGGCAGCCGCCGGGGCGGGCGGCCGGGCGGCGCCAGGACACTGCGCGAGGTGCCGTTGTCGGACTCGGCCGCCCGCAGCTGGTCCAGCAGCTTGCGGAGCCCGGGGGAGGGGTGCCGTAGGAGCAGCTCGTCGGTGTTGGTGCCGGGCGCGTGCGCCAGGTGGTAGGCCGCCAGGAAGGTCCTGACCTCGGGGCCCGGGAAGGCCACGGTGTCGGGGCCGGGACGGAACACCACGCCGGCCCGGTCCGCGAGTGCGGCCAGCAGCCGCTCCGGCGACGCGGCGTCGGATGCACCGGGGTCGCGCAGGGCGCCCAGCGCGGTCCGCAGCGGGATGCGGGAGCTGTCCAGTCCGAGCGTGGCGACGGCCAGCCGGCCGGAGGCCGCCCGCAGGACGCTGTCGGGCACCTGGTCCGCGGTGAGACCGGGTACGGGAGGACCGGCCGGCCCGGGCTGTGCCTCACGGCTCCGCCGCCAGACCGCCGAGACGCCGGCCCGCAGCAGCCTGTGCCGGGGAACCGGCCCCGGTCGGCCGGGGCCGCTCGCCGCCCGCACCAGCGCCGCCACGGCGGCCGGGCGCGTGGACACGCCGACGAGCAGCGGGTCCATGTCGAGCTGCCGGGTGAGGAGGGCGCGGGCCTGCCGGTCCTCGGCGGTGGCCGCCGTCAGGGAGGCGAGCAGGGTGCGGACGCCGTCCGGGGACAGCGGACTCAGCCCGACGACCCGGAAGGCGTCCCCGAGCCGGGCCCAGGGCACTCCGGTTCCGTTCGTGGCGATGACGCACGGCGCCTGGGGGTGGGCGTCGAGCAGACGCAGGAGCTGGTTCCACACGGCGGCGCGGTTGCCTTCGGGCACCGCGTCCAGGTCGTCGACGGCCAGGAAGGCGCGTCCGGACCGCAGTTGGCGGGCGGCCCAGCCCGCCGGTTCCTGCGGGGCCGCCAGCGGAGCGAGCGTCGGCACCATCCCGTTCAGCCGGGGCAGCGCCCCCGAACGCGCCGACAGCAGGAACGGTATCCGGCAGCCCCAGGGCGCCCGGCCCGCGCCGGCCGGTCCCCGTCCCGGGTCGTCCAGCGCCTGTCCGGCGAGCCGCGCGAGTTCGGTGCTGTGCCCGGCCCCGGTGGGACCGACGAGAAGGATGCGCCGTCCCAGCTCCGGCAGCCGCTCGGTGGCCGTGCCGGGCTCCGCCGGAGGTGGTTCCTGCGCGTCCCCGCTGCCGCGGTCCCTCAGGGTGCGGGCGACCGGCATCGCGGGCAGGACCGGTGCCACCTCCTTGCGGAACCGCTCCGTGAAGGCGGTGTCGTCCGCCGCCAGCGCGTCGGGCGGACTCCCGGCGGAACGGTCGTCCAGCTCGGGTGCCGGGGCCGTGCCCTCGGCCAGCGCGGTCATACGGGCCACGATCCCGTCGAGGACCCGGTCCAGCGCCCCGCGGTAGCGCGGGGCCTGCATCGTCATCAGGGCCAGCCCCAGCGAGCGGTACTCGGGCGGCTGGCCCGCGGAGAACGTGTCGGCCGCGGCGACCGGCCCCGGCAGCCGCCGCTCGACCGGCTCCCAGACCAGCGGCAGGGCCGGCTGCGGGGCGGTCCCGGTCCGGGCCTGCCCCAGATTGCGGCGCAGCGTCAGGACCGCCCAGTCCTGGTGGGCCGGACCCTCGTTGAAGTACGCCGGGCTGCACAGGGCCAGCACGATGTCCGCGGTCTCGACGCCGTACGTCCGGTCCTGTCCGCCCCGCCCGTCCGCTGCGCCCGAGGGGTCCGGTGGCGGGACGAGGCGGTGGAAGACCGGGCCGTCCACGGCGTCCAGGCGCCGTCTCAGCTCGTCCAGGAATCTCGCGACCCAGGCTTCGTCCCTGCCGCGCACGTAGCTGACGGCGTAGCGGTACACGGGCACCATCCCATCCCCCGGCGGTAATGCGGCTTGCGTACCTGCTTTCCAGTTTCTCACGAGCCGGGCGACCGGCCGTGGCAGAATCCCCGCCATCAACTCGTAACCATTCAGGGTTTATTGGCGAATTGTCAGGTACTATGCCGAACGTGTGCGTCGGGGAGCAGCCCCTGGGGAAGAAGCAGGCGAACCTGCTCACTGCGATCATGCGGGGGGTGCCTGTCCTGGGACTCGGCAAGGAGCCCCATGTGCTGACCGACGGGGACGTCCGCAGCGCTCTCGGCACCCTTCCGCCGGGCACCGACGCGCAGGAGACCGGCGAGGTCAATCGAGCGCGTCCGCGGCTGCTGAACGCGATCATCGGGGCCGAGGCCAGACGCACGGGCTACGTCCGGGGCCTGCCCCGCCATGGCGTCGAGCCGCTGCTGCGGACCGTCGGCGAGGCCGTCCGCGCCCCCCTGGTCCTGCGGGTCGTGTACGGCGCCAGTACCGAGGTGCCGCTCCGTGCGCTCAGCTATGTCCTCCCGGCCGTCCGGATGGCGGCACGGCTGACCGAGGCCGGCCACCGCGCCGCCCACCTCCAGATCGTGCTCGCCGGTGC
Organism: Streptomyces sp. NPDC001617; assembly: GCF_053596855.1. Taxonomy (NCBI): domain Bacteria; kingdom Bacillati; phylum Actinomycetota; class Actinomycetes; order Kitasatosporales; family Streptomycetaceae; genus Streptomyces; species Streptomyces sp. NPDC001617. Next base: position 96,874 of record NZ_JBSFHA010000008.1, on the reverse strand, counting down.
CCTCGGCTGCCGGGTCAACGGACTGTCCGGGCCCGTCGTGGCCGCGGAGACGGACCTGCTCGCCCGCCGGCTCGACCGGCTTCTGTCGTCGCTGGCTCCCGGGCGTTACGGGGTGTACGGCACGCTGCCGTCGGCCGATGTCCTCGACGCGCTGAGCGACCTGGTGCGGAGCCTGACCCCGGCCCGGCGGGCCGAGGTCGTCGAGCGGCTCGGCGGCAAGGGCGGCGCCACCGCCGACGAGCAGACCCTGCTGTACGCGGCCGCCCACGTCCTGGTGCACGACCGCGCCGCCGTCCCGCTCGTCCTGGAGCAGGGCAGTCCGGTGCCGGAGAACGCCAGGGTGATCGACATCGGCAGTCTGGAGGAGCGCCACTTCCACGACGTACGACGCCTGTTCGCAGCCGGAGCGGCGGACGGCACCGGTCCCGGGGCGCTGGTGCTGTCCCGGCACTCGGTGCCGCCGTACACCATGGCCAGGGGCGGGGACGTGGGACTGCGCGAGTTCCTGGACGGGACCGGCACGCAGGGCAGACCGCTGGCCTCCGCGGTCCGCCACGACCTGCGGCTGCTGTGGACCGTGCTGCCGCCGGACGAGCTGCGCGAAGTCGTCGGAGTCCGGCAGGAAGCGCTGCGATGACCACTGGTCCCGTCCGCCCCGCCGGCTCGCCCGGTCCGCTCGGCCGCGAGGAACTCCTCGCCCGGTGGCGGGCGTTGGGGATCCGGCCCGGTGACACCCTGCTCGTGCACGCGTCCCTGAGCGCCCTCGGGACGGTACGCGGTGGAGCCCGGGCGGTTGCCGACTCCCTGCTGGACGTGCTGGGCGAGGAGGGCACCCTCGTCGTCTACACACAGACCCCCGACAACTCCGACCCGTCCCGCTGGCCCGTCACACGGGGCTATGCCGTGCCGGCCGGGGAGTGGCCCCGGCTGCGTGCCTCCCTGCCCGCGTTCGACCCCGCGCGGACCCCGAGCTTCGGCGTCGGCGTCCTGCCCGAGGAGGTCCGCACCCGTCCCGGGGCGCTGCGCAGCGGCCACCCGCAGAGTTCGTTCGCCGCCCTCGGGCCGGCCGCCGCGCGGATCACCGCCGGGCACGCCCTGGACTGTCACCTGGGCGAGGACTCCCCGCTCGCCCGGCTGGAGGAACTGGAGGCACGGATCCTGCTGCTGGGCGTGGGCTACTCCGTCTGCACGGCCTTCCACCTGGCGGAGTACCGGGTGCCGGGGCAGGGCACGCGGGACTACGGCTGTGCGGTGGCCGACGGTTCGGGAGGGCGGCGCTGGCACCGCTACCGGGACGTGGACTTCGACGCCTCGGTCTTCGCGGAGCTGGGCGAGTCCTACGAGTCGCTGGCGGAGCGGCCGGTGGCCCGGGGCCGGGTGGGCCGGGCCGACTGCCGCCTCTTCGCCCTGGCCCCTGCGGTGGCGTACGCGTCCAAGTGGCTGACCGAGCGACGATCGAGCACCGAGGACGGCTCGTACGCGATGCCGTGACGCTGCCGCGGCTCGTACGGCCCGGCCGTGATCACCGCGTCGCCGTGATCACCGGGTCAGGGGATCACGACCACCTTCACGCCGATCGTCGCGAACTCCCACATCGCGGCGCCGTCCGCGCGGGACTCGCGGATGCCGCCGGTGCGCACCTCGATGTCGTCCGTGGACTTCGCCCTGCCCACCGCCGCGCTGAAGCCGATGGCCACGTCGTCCACGGCCGTGAAGCGGACGACGTGCTCGATGGGGGTGCCGTCGGTGCCGGTGACCGAGTTGGCGCGGGAGGTGACCGGGTAGGTGCCGGGGACCGGGTCGAGGCTGCCGGGCGTGACCGTGAACGTACGGGTGACCCTGTTGTGCGCGTCAACCAGCCACACCCGGTCGACGTCCAGCGCGTACACGACCCGTTTACCCGAACCGGACACACCGGGCAGCGCCGCGGGGCCCTTCGTGTCGCGGGACGCCTTCGAGGCGGCGGCCGTCGAGGAGGCGCTCGCCTGTGGCCTGCCCAGGCCGACCGGAACCGCCGCCGAGGCCTGGTAGGCGAGGACGCCGACCGTCGCGAGGGCCGCCGTGGTGAGCCCGAACACGAACCCCGAGCTGCCGTTCGCCACCGTCGCCCACCTGACCCATCGCCTCGTACGTCGTGCTTCCCGGCGACCGTAGCAGTCCCCACGCGCCCCACCCGGACGGCAATGCCGTGCCCCAAACCGCCGTACGCTGTTTGCGTGCTCTTGCTCGCTCTGGATACCGCCACCCCCGCCGTCACCGTCGCCCTGCACGACGGCACGGACGTCATCGCCTCGTCCAGCCAGGTGGACGCGCGCCGGCACGGGGAGCTGCTGCTGCCTGCCGTGGACCGCGTCCTCGCCGAGGCGGGCCTCAAGCTGGACGCCGTCACCGGCATCGTCGTCGGCATCGGCCCCGGCCCCTACACCGGGCTGCGCGTCGGCCTGATGACCGCCGACACCTTCGGGCTCGCCCTGGGCGTCCCGGTGCACGGTGTGTGCACGCTGGACGGGCTGGCGTACGCGGCCGACATCCGGAAGGGCCCCTTCGTGGTGGCGACCGACGCCCGGCGCAAGGAGGTCTACTGGGCGCGGTACGCGGACTCGCGGACCCGGCTGACCGACCCGGCGGTCGACCGCCCCGTCGACATCGCCGACCGGGTCGCCGGGCTGCCGGCCGTCGGTGCGGGCGCGCTCCTGTACCCGGACACCTTCCCGGAGGCACACGAGCCGGAGCATGTGTCGGCGGCGGCGCTGGCCTCCCTGGCCGCCGAGCGGCTCGCCGCCGGCGAGGAGCTCCCCGCCCCCCGGCCGCTCTACCTGCGCCGGCCCGACGCCCAGGTCCCCAAGAACTACAAGGTGGTCACCCCCAAGTGACCGACGCCGTGACTGCTCGACTGCGCGAGATGCGCTGGTGGGACATCGATCCCGTGCTGGAGCTGGAGAAGGACCTCTTCCCCGAGGACACCTGGTCCCGGGGCATGTTCTGGTCCGAGCTGGCGCATGCGCGCGGCCCCGAGGCGACGCGACGGTACGTCGTCGCCGAGGAGGGCGACCGGCTCGTGGGGTACGCGGGCCTCGCCGCCTCCGGGACCGCCTCCGGGACCGCCTCCGGGACCGCCTCCGGGACCGCATCCGACAGCGGCTTCGCCGCGGTCGCCGACATCCAGACCATCGCCGTCGCCCGCGACCACTGGGGCACCGGCCTCGGCGGTGTGCTCCTGACCGAACTCCTCCGGGCCGCCACCGACTTCGAGTGCGCCGAAGTGATGCTGGAGTGCCGGATCGACAACCTCCGCGCCCAGAAGCTCTACGAGCGCTTCGGCTTCGAGAGCATCGGCTTCAGACGCGGCTACTACCAGCCGGGCAACGTGGACGCCCTGGTGATGCGACTGACCGACCCATCCACATCCGTACAAGGAACCGGGATCCATGGCTGACGAACCTCTCGTCCTCGGCATCGAGACCTCCTGCGACGAGACCGGCGTCGGCATCGTCCGCGGGACCACCCTGCTGGCGGACGCGATCGCGTCCAGCGTCGACGAGCACGCGCGCTTCGGCGGAGTCGTGCCCGAGGTGGCGAGCCGCGCCCACCTGGAGGCGATGGTCCCGACGATCGACCGCGCGCTGAAGGAGGCGGGGGTGAGCGCCCGCGACCTGGACGGCATCGCGGTCACCGCCGGTCCCGGCCTCGCCGGCGCCCTGCTGGTCGGCGTCTCGGCGGCGAAGGCGTACGCCTACGCGCTGGGCAAGCCGCTGTACGGCGTCAACCACCTCGCCTCGCACATCTGCGTGGACCAGCTGGAGCACGGGGCCCTGCCCGAGCCGACGATGGCGCTGCTGGTGTCCGGCGGCCACTCGTCCCTGCTGCTGTCGACGGACATCACCTCGGATGTACGACCGCTCGGCTCGACCATCGACGACGCGGCCGGCGAGGCCTTCGACAAGATCGCCCGCGTGCTGAACCTCGGCTTCCCGGGGGGCCCGGTCATCGACCGCTATGCGCGCGAGGGCGACCCCACGGCCATCGCGTTCCCGCGGGGTCTGACGGGGCCGCGCGATCCGGCGTACGACTTCTCCTTCTCCGGTCTGAAGACGGCGGTCGCCCGCTGGATCGAGGCCAAGCGGGCGGCGGGGGAGGAGGTGCCGGTGCGTGACGTGTCGGCCTCCTTCCAGGAGGCGGTCGTGGACGTCCTGACCCGGAAGGCCGTACGGGCCTGCAAGGACGAGGGCGTCGACCACCTGATGATCGGCGGTGGTGTGGCCGCCAACTCGCGGCTGCGGGCCCTCGCCCAGGAGCGGTGCGAGAAGGCGGGGATCCAACTCCGGGTGCCGCGGCCGAAGTTGTGCACGGACAACGGGGCGATGGTGGCGGCACTGGGCGCGGAGATGGTGGCCCGGGGCCGGGCCGCCTCCAGCTGGGACCTGTCGGCGGACTCCTCGCTGCCGGTGACCGACCCGCACGTACCCGGACGCGACCACGTCCACGAGGTCGGCACGGGGAACCTCTACTCGTGACCGTCGCGTTGATGTGGGAGGCGCGGGCGGTCGAGGGGCGGGGAGCCGAACTGCTCGCCTGGGCACGGGCGCAGAAGCTGCCGTCGCAGCCACTGCGCCGGGAGACCTTCCGCGCCCCACAGGACCGCGTCCTCGTCATCACCTGGTGGGACGCGGCCTACGACGCCGAGCTGCCCGAACTCCCGGAACCTGCCGGGGAGTTGGTGACCCGCGCGGTGCACCGGTGGCGGTTCGAGCCGGTGGCGTCCGACTGATGGCCCACCGTCTTCCGTGGCGGGCGGTTGCGGATGCTCTTCCGGGGAGGAGCCCTCAGTGGGCGCCGGGCACCGGCCGGGCGGGGGAGTAGGAGAGCCTCCATGGTTCGTCGGGGTCCGGGGCCAGCCACAGGCGCCGGCCGCTCACCCGCTCCCAGCCGGCGCCCGCCACCGCCCCGCCGAGCCAGTCCAGCCCCACGGCCAGGAGGACCGCGACGATTCCGGTGTCCCTGATGACGAACACGCACAGGGCCGGCAGCAGCAACAGGCCGAGCATGCGGGGGGCGAAGGCGGCGCGGTGACCATGCCGGTCGGTGTCCGGCAGAGAGGTCGCGTCCTCGAACTCCCGCAGCCGGCCGACCCACTTGAGCCGGGACGCCCTGAGCACCGTCGACAGGACGAGGAAGCCGAGCGCGCAGGTGATCAGCACCGCGACGGCTTCGCCCCGCACCGGCGAACTCTGGCCCGTGCCGACCGCCGCCGCCCAGCCGACGGCGACGCCGGCGAGTATCAGCGCCGCGGCCCACAGCTCGTGATGCACGTACCGGACCATCGTCCCCCCACATCCGAGGTCCGGGGTCACCCCGCCCTCGACACCTCCGTCTCGCACAGCAGCCGCCGGTCGGTGCCGAGCACCCGGACCGGGCCGGTGAGACTCAGCCGTGCCGTGTGCCGGACCTCCGCGCTGGATGCCGACAACCGTAGTTCCAGCGCGCCCGGTTCGACCACCCTCACTTGTGAGCGGTCCGTGAAGGCCGACAGGTCGGCATGGAAGTGGAAGGTGACGCGGGAGGCCTCTCCCGGCTCCAACTCCAGCCGCCGGTAACCGATCAGCCGTACGTCCGGCCGGGTCACCGAGGCCACCGGGTCGTGCAGATACAGCTGGACGACCTCCGCGCCCGCGCGGTCGCCGGTGTTGCGGACGGTGACAGCGATGTCGTACGAGCCGTCCGTGCCGATCTCGGCCCCCGCCGCATCCGACTCCCAGGTGAAGGTCGTGTAGGTGCGGCCGTGGCCGAAGGCGTACAGCGGGGTGGGGTCGAGGTTGCTCACCTCGCCCGCGAGGCCCAGAGGGGGCTGGAGGTAGGTCCACGGCTGGCCGCCGGGTACTCGGGGGACGCTCACCGGCAGGCGGCCCGACGGGTTCACGCGGCCCGACAGCACGCCCGCCACCGCCGGGCCGCCTTCCTCCCCCGGGAAGAAGGCCTGGACGACGGCGCCCAGGCGACCGTGCCAGCGGCCCAGCGCGTACGGGCGGCCGGTGAGCAGGACCAGGATCACCGGGACGCCCGTCGACACGAGGGTGTCCAGCAAGTCGGCCTGTACGCCCGGCAGTCGGAGATCCGTGACGTCGCAGCCCTCGCCCGACGTGCCGCGCCCGAACAGGCCCGCCCGGTCGCCCAGCACCGCCACGCACACGTCCGCCTCCGACGCCCGCGCCACCGCCTCCTCGAAGCCGGACGTGTCGGGGTCGTCGACTCCGCAGCCGTCCGCGAACGTCACCTTGGCGTCGGGCAGTTCGGTGCGCAGGGCCTCCAGGACCGTCGGGATCTCGATGCCCATCGGGACCTCGGGGTGGTGCGTGAGGACGTGGGACGGGAAGGAGTAGCAGCCGAGCATGGCGAGGGCGTCGGCGGCGCGGGGGCCGACGACCGCGACACGGGTGTCGGGGGCCAGGGGGAGGAGCCCGTCCGGGTTGTCCAGGAGGACCACCGACTCCTCGGCGAGGCGGCGGGCGATCGCGCGGTTCGACGCCGAGTCGAGGTTGATCGGGGCGGTCGGCTCGGGGCTCCATCCCTCGTCCAACAGCCCCAACTCGCACTTCTGGAGCAGGACTCGGCGGGTCGCCCGGTCGATCAGGGACTCGGGGATCCGGCCCGCTCGTACGGCCTCGATCAGCGGTTTGCCGTAGCACTTCAGGGTGGGCAGCTCGACGTCCAGGCCCGCCGCGAGCGCCGCGTGGGCCGCCTCCGCCTCGGTGCCGGCCACCCGGTGCTGGCTCTGCAGGAATCCGACGCCGAAGTAGTCGGCGACCACCGTGCCGGTGAACCCCCATTGCTCGCGCAGGAGTTCGGTCAGCAGGCCCGGGTCCGCCGAGGCCGGGACGCCGTCCGTGTCCGTGTACGCGGCCATCACCGAGCGCGCCCCGGCCTCGCGCAGCGCCATCTCGAACGGCGGCAGGGTGATGTCCGCGAACTCACGGACACCGGCCCGCACGGGCGCGAGGTTGCGGGCGCCGGCCGAGGACGCGTACCCGGCGAAGTGCTTGAGCGTGGAGACGATCCCGGCCGACTCCAGGCCCCGGACATACGCGGTGGCGACCGTGCCGACCAGGTACGGGTCCTCGCCGACGGTCTCCTCGACCCGGCCCCAGCGCGGATCGCGTACGACGTCCAGGACGGGAGCGAGGCCCTGGTGGACGCCGACCGAGCGCAGGTCGCGGCCGATGGCGGCCGCCATCTCCTCGACCAGCGCGGGATCGAAGCTCGCGCCCCAGGCGAGCGGCACCGGGTAGGCGGTGGCCTGCCAGGTGGTGAAGCCGGCCAGGCACTCCTCGTGCGCCAGCGCCGGGATGCCGAAACGGCCCGCCGCGGCGATTCGGCGCTGGGCGCGGGCCAGCGCCTGCGCGCCCAGCGCCGGGTCCACGGGGGCGGTGCCGAAGGGGCGGGTGAGCTGGCCGAGGCCGTGGGTGATCAGCTCGTCCCAGTCGTCATCGGCCGTCATCTCCGACTGCAGAGGGGCGACTCCGTCGCCGTCCGTGGCGGCGCCCACCCACACGCCGTACAGCTGGGCGGTCTTCTCCTCGAGGGTCATCCGGGAGAGGAGGTCGTCGACGCGGGCGGTGGCGGGCAGGGCGGGGTCACGCCAGGGAGCGGTGGTCATGAAACTCCTGCTCTTGTCGAGTGCTCTTTCCAGTGCTCTTTCCAGTTCTCTGGCCGAGTTGGGGCGAGCCCTCTCGCGAATGTTTCGATATTTACCTCGAATGTTCCGGGAACCTAGGGCGGTGAGAAAGGTTCGTCAAGAGGTCGTGCAGGGATACGATCGCCGCCATGACACCCCCGGAGCCCCTGGAAACCCGGACGACAACCCCGACGACAGGCCGGTCGGCGCAGACCGCGACCCTCGCCGAGATCGCCCGCGAGGCCGGCGTGTCCGCGCCGACTGTTTCGAAGGTCCTGAATGGACGTGCGGACGTGGCGCCGGCGACGCGCAGCCGCGTGGAGGAGCTGCTGCGTGCGCACGGCTATCGGCGCCGACGCGCCGAGGCCAGCCGTTCGCCCCTGATCGACCTGGTCTTCCACGAACTGGAGAGCGCGTGGGCGATGGAGGTCATCCGGGGTGTGGAGAACGTGGCGCGGGACGCCGGGCTGAGCGTGGTGCTGAGCGAGAGCGCCGGGCGGCTGACGCCGGGGCGGACCTGGGCCGACCAGGTCGCCGCCCGTCGCCCGCACGGCGTGATCCTCGTCCTGTCCGGCCTCGACGAGTCCCAGCGGGCGCTGCTGACCAGCCGTTCCATCCCGTTCGTGGTCATGGACCCGGCGGGCGACCCGGGCGTCGACGTCCCGTCCATCGGCGCGACCAACTGGCAGGGCGGGCTCGCCGCCACCCGGCACCTGATCGAACTCGGCCACACCCGCATCGGTGCCATAACGGGTCCGACCCGCATGATGTGCAGCCGCGCCCGCGTCGACGGATACCGTGCCGCGCTCGAAACCGCCGGCCTCCCGGTCGACCCGGCCCTCATCGTCACCGGCGACTTCCACCACGAGGCCGGTTACCGCCAGGGCCTGGAGCTGCTGCGCCGCCCGGACCGGCCCACCGCCGTCTTCGCCCTCAACGACCTTCAGGCGCTGGGCCTCTACGAGGCCGCGCGCGAGCTGGGTCTGCGCATCCCGGAGGACCTGAGCGTGGTCGGCTTCGACGATCTGCCGGTCGCCCCGTGGGTGGGGCCGCCGCTGACGACCGTACGGCAGCCGCTGACGGAGATGGCCGAGGCGGCGGCCAAGCTGGTGCTGGACCTGGGGCGGGAGGACCAACCTCCGGTGGCCACGCGGGTGGAGCTGGCGACCAGTCTGGTGGTCAGGGCGAGTACGGCAGCGCCGTCCGCGTGACGCGGGTGGCCGGAAGTTGACGTATTGACGGGTGGGGTGAGCCGCTCCACACTCCTCCGAAGCCAATCGGTTGTACGACCGAAACTTTCGGAGGCACCCGCCATGAGATCTCTGAGAACCGGCTTGTCCCTGGCAGCACTTGTCACCGGTGCGGCGATGCTGTTCACGGCGCCCGCGGCGCATGCCGCCGACACCCCGCTCCGCGACCTCGCCGCCGCCAAGGGCAAGGTCATCGGTACGGCGGTCACCGGCTCCAAGCTCACCGGGACATACGGCGACATCGCGGGGGCGCAGTTCAACTCGCTCACCCCCGGCAACGCCATGAAGTGGGGCACGGTCGAGCCGACCCAGGGGACCTTCAACTGGACCGAGGCCGACCAGATCGTCGCCTTCGCGCAGGCCCACAACCAGCAGGTGCGCGGCCACACCCTGGTCTGGCACAGCCAGAACCCGAGCTGGCTGACGAACGGCAGCTGGACGGCCGCCCAGCTCAGCAGCCTGCTCCAGAACCACATCACCACCGAGGTCGGCCGCTACAAAGGGAAGATCACCGCCTGGGACGTGGTCAACGAGCCCTTCAACGAGGACGGCACCTACCGCTCCACCCTCTGGTACAACGGCCTCGGCGCGGACTACATCGCCAGCGCCCTGACCTGGGCCCACGCGGCCGACCCGGCGGCGAAGCTGTACATCAACGACTACAACGTGGAGGGCGTCAACGCGAAGTCCACGGCCCTCTACAACCTGGTCAAGGACCTCAAGAGCCGAGGCGTCCCGATCGACGGGGTCGGCCTCCAGGCCCATCTGATCCTCGGCCAGGTGCCGTCGACGTTGCAGCAGAACATCCAGCGCTTCGCCGACCTGGGCGTGGACGTCGCGATCACCGAGCTGGACGTGCGGATGGCGCTGCCGTCCGACAGCACGAAGCTCGCCCAGCAGGCCGCCGACTACAAGTCGGTCGTCGCCGCCTGCGTGGCCGTGACCCGCTGTGCCGGCGTCACCGTCTGGGGCTTCACCGACTCCGACTCCTGGGTGCCGAGCACCTTCCCGGGGTACGGGGCGGCGACGCCGTACGACGAGAACTACGCGCCGAAACCGGCGTACTCCGCGATCGCGGAGGCCCTCGGCGGTACGACGACCACGCCGCCGCCCTCCACGGGCGCGTGCTCGGCGTCGTACAGCGTGCAGAGCCAGTGGAACACCGGGTTCACGGGTCAGGTGACGATCAGTTGTTCCGGCGCCTCCCTGTCCTCCTGGAAGGCGAACTGGACGTTCGGCGCGGGCCAGCAGGTCACGCAGGCCTGGAACGCGACGTGCACGCAGAGCGGGGCGGCGGTCAGCTGCGCCAACGCCTCCTACAACGGCTCGGTGCCGGACGGGTCCTCGGTGACCTTCGGGTTCAACGGGTCGTGGAGCGGGAGCAATCCGGTACCGACGGTGACACTGGGCTGATCGTCGACTGAGAAGCATGAGATTCTCCGAAGAAACGGGCCTCTCGCGGTCTCCGCTAACAATCTCCTAATAATTCACACTTACGTTCCTGCCCGTGACGGGACATGAGTCGGGACAAGCGGAGAGCGGTGACGCGGCCAGACCCAAGGGCCGGCGGTCGACCGTACTGAAGATCGCCGGCCTCACCATGGCGGGCCTGTTGGTGCTGGGCGTGGGAGCGGCGGGCTTCGCGTACTGGCACCTCGACCACAACATCAAGAGCGTCGACATCAACCAGGCGCTGGGTGACGACCGCCCGGCGAAGGCGGTGACCACCCCGTCGGCGAGCGCATCGGCCTCCGCGTCCCCGCTCCCCACCGGCTCCCTGAACATCCTCGTCCTGGGGTCGGACTCGCGCAGCGGCAAGGCGAACCAGGCGCTCGGCGGGGGCAGCAGTTCGGGGGCCCGGTCCGACACGGCGATGGTCGTGCACATCGACGCGGGCCGTAAGAAGGCGACGATCGTGAGCATCCCGCGGGACACGCTGGTCACGCGGCCGTCGTGCCCGCTGAAGTCGGGGGGCTCCACAGCGGTGGCGTACAACTCGATGTTCAACAGCGCGTATTCGGTGGGCGGCCCGGTCTGTGCCGTGAAGACCGTCGAGTCGATCACCGGCGTCCGCATGGATCACTACCTCGAGATCGACTTCTCGGGCTTCGCGAAGCTGGTGAACGCGCTGGGCGGGGTCACCGTGACCACGACGGAGGACATCGACGACAACGACAGCCACCTCCACCTGACGGCCGGCACGCACCACCTGAACGGCAAGCAGGCCCTGGCCCTCGCCCGGACCCGGCACGGCATAGGCGACGGCAGTGACCTGGGCCGTATAGGCCTGCAACAGAAGCTGGTGAAGGCCCTGTTGGAGCAGATCGCCTCGACGAGCCTGCTGACGAGCCCCGCCAAGCTCTATGAGGTCGCCGACGCGGTGACGGGCAGCCTGACGACGGACACGGGGCTGGACTCGCTGAGCGAGCTGGTGGAGTTGGGGGAGAGCCTCAAGGGTCTGTCGTCGGACAGCGTGAAGACGGTGATGATGCCGGTCGTGACGGCACCGTCGGACGCCAACCGGGTGGTGGCGAAGGAGCCGGCGGCGAACAAGCTCTGGGAGTCGTTGGGCTGAGGTCGGCTACAACCCGAGGGACGGGCGACGAGTCTTGAGTGGTGTCACCGTAACTAGGGGGTATCCCGGTGTTTTCCCTGTCTTTGCCCCGCCGGTGGGCCGTACCGATCGTCGCGGGCCTGGTCGCGCTCGGGGTCGCCCCGCCACAGGACCTCACCCGAGCCGAGGCCGCGACCCGTGTGCCCGTCCGTTTCGACTTCAACGGCGACGGTTACGCGGACCTCGCGATCGGCGCTCCGGGAGGCACCGTCGCCGGACACGCCAAGGCCGGGTACGTGACGGTCATGTACGGCGGCCCGCACGGCCTGTCCACCGGCCGACGGACCGTCATCTCCCGTTCCACGAGCGGCATTCCGGGCAGCGCCGCCACCGGTGAGGGCTTCGGCGCCCAGCTCTCCCGCGGGGACCTCGACGGCGACGGCCATGCCGACCTGGTGATCGGCAACCGCGCGGGCAAGACCGACGCGGTGATCGTCTGGGGCGGCCCGAAGGGCCTGTCGGGTGCGGGGGCGAGGCCGGTTCCCGCCACCAACACCCAGACCGGCGACTTCAACGGCGACGGCAGGCTGGACCTGACCCTCTTCCGCACCCAGCCCGCGGTCGGCGACGACCCGGAGGGCAGCACGGCATCGGTCTGGAACGGCCCCTTCACCCGCTCCGGCAGGCACGGCACGGAGACCTCCCTCGACGCCGACCACCTCACGTACTACGACGTCCGGGACGGTGCGACGGGTGACGTCGACGGCGACGGCCGCGACGAGCTGGTGCTGAGCATCTACGAGGGCGACGGTGCGTACGGCACCCGCCTGTACACGGGCTCCTCCTCCGGCCTGACCCCCGCCCCCACCCCCGACGCCGTCCCGGACACCGACGGCGGCATCGTCGTCGCCGACCTCGACGGCGACGGCCACGACGACATCGCCGTCGGCGCGGCTTTGGACGCGTCGGTCACGGTGGCCTATGGCTCGGCCTCCGGTGTCGGCCCGCGCGACACCTGGAAGACGTACAGCGAGGACACGCCGGGCGTGCCGGGGGCGCGCGACGACGTCGACGGCTTCGGCGCGTCCCTCTCCGCGGGCGACATCAACGGCGACGGCATCGCCGACCTGGCCGTCGGCGTCCCCGGCAAGGAACTCGGCTACGACGACAACGCGGGCACCGTCGACCTCCTGTACGGCACCGGGTCCGGCCTGACCGGCCACGGCGCCCAGTCCTTCACCCAGAACACCAAGGGCGTCCCGGGCACGGCCGAACTGAGCGACGACTTCGGTTCGGCGGTCGAGCTGCTCGACATCAACGGCAACGGCTACGCCGACCTCGCGGCCGCGGCCGTGGGGGAGGACGGAGGCAAGGGCGCGGTGTGGTCGCTGCGCGCCCGCCCGACGGGGATCGTGACGGACGCGGCACTGCTGTTCGGGCCGAAGGCGATCGGGGCGCCGTACGCGAAGGCCGCGTTCGGGTTCGAGGTCAACTAGCTCTGGGAACGATGCGGTTGTGCTTCTAGGGCCGTTACGACGCTCCAGGCGACGGGTGGTGCGCGGCACCGCCCTCGCCGTGATCGCCGCGTTCTCCCTCGGCTGCGCCGTCTGGCTGGCGGTGGACCCGCCCGTGGCCGGCCAACTGGGCACCGTGGTCGGCCTTTTCGGCGGCCTGATCTCCACCCTCATGTCCATCGCCGACTTCCGCCCGGAGCCGCCCCGCCCCGACCCCGCGGACCTCGCCGACGACCTCGCGCTCCGGCTGCGCGAACAGTGGCTGGAGGAGGCGGAGGCACGGCAGTTGCGGGACCCGAAGGTGCTGCCGCTGGCGTGGCGGACGACGGACCGGGAGGTCGCCGACGAACTGGGAGCGGTGGGGGCCCGGGTGCTCCGCGCCCGCCTGGACGGGCGACTCGAAGGCCGCTTCGACGACGTGATCGCCGGCCTCGCCGAGGGCTGGGCCCAGGTCCCCGGACACCGCCTGGTAGCCATCGGCGAACCCGGCTCGGGCAAGACGGTACTGGCGATGCTCCTCACACTGGGCCTGCTGGGCGCACGCGAACAGGGCGCCCCCGTACCGGTGTTGCTGCCGGTCTCCTCCTGGGACCCGGTGCGCGAACGCCTCGACGACTGGATCGTGCGCAGCCTCGCGCAGCCGTACTACAACGGCCGCGCCGACATCCCCCGTACCCTCCTCACCCACGGCCTCCTCCTCCCCGTCCTGGACGGCCTCGACGAGATCCCCGAGTCCGCGCGCCGCAGCGCGATCCGGGGCATCAACCACGCGATCGGCGGCGAGCGGCCGATCGTGGTGACGTGCCGGGCGGTCGAGTACGAGGAGCTGATCCGCGGCGGTGCTCCGACCCTGCGGCGGGCGGCGGTGGTGGAGATCTCGCCGGTGCCGCCGGAGGACGTCATCGGGTACCTGGGCGAGGTGGACTGGCGGGCGGACGCCGACTGGCGGCCCGTCTTCACCCGCCTGCGATCCGACCGGGACGGGCCGCTGGCGCGGGCGCTCTCCACTCCGTTGATGGTCACGTCGGCGCGGCTGGTGTACGAGCGGGGCGGAGGAGATCCGGCCGAACTGCTGGACGGGGAGCGGTTCGACTCGGCGTACGCGGTGGAGGACCACCTGATCCATGGGCTGGTGGACGCGGCGTACGCGCCGGATCCGGATGCGCCGGAGGGGGTGGTGGGGCGGGACCGGTGGAGTGCCGGGCAGGCTCGGCGGTGGCTGACGTTTCTCGCCACGTATCTGCATGACCATCGGGAGCGCGACCTGGCTTGGTGGTTGCTGAGCGGGCGGTTGTTGTCGCGGTGGGCGGGGCCGGTCACGGGGCTGGGGATCGGGGCCGCGCTGGCCGTGGCGGGCGTCATGTGGATGACGGCGACCGAGAGCATCGCACCGGAGACCCGGGACGTGACCGTCGGCATCGTGTGGGTCGTCGGCTGTGTCTTCGCCCTGTTCAACTCCCTTGTCTGGTACGCCTCCGAGGCCAGGCCGCCCGGACGGCTCGCCTGGTCGGTGCGCGGGTCGGCGGGCCGGCTGCTGCGCGGGTTCCGCGGTGGGGCCGCGGTGGCGCTGGCCGGCGTCAGCCCACTGGTGCTGGCCTTCGCGGTCATCCGCGTCATCCGTGATCCGGGCGGCCGGGGAACGCCCCGAGCCGTCGAGCTGTACGTCGAGGCCGTGACCACTTCGGCCGCACTCGCGGTGGTCGTGGGCCTGGCCCTGGCCGCACACAACTGGCTGGACGCGCCGCCGTCCCGGGCGACCCACGTCAGTCCGCTCAACTCGCTGAGCCAGGACCGCCGTTCGTCTCTGCTCAGTGCCCTGGTGGCGGGCCTTGTGGTGGCCTCGACGGGGCTGCTGGGCTGGTACGCCGGGACGCTGTCGGGAGACGTCCTGCTGCGGGTGCTGACCAACTGGGCGGGCTGGCCGGGCCGCCCCGACGTCGGGACACTCGCCGCGGACCGCTGGCACACGGTCAGCCATGTCTTCGGCGACGCGAACATGCTCCTGGGGGTCGCCATGCTGCTCCCCGGCGTGTTCATCGCCCTGCTCGTGCTGATGGGCCGCGCCTGGCCCCGCTTCGTCGTCGCCCGCTGCTATCTCGCCGTCCGCGGCAGGCTGCCCTGGCGTCTGATGGCGTTCCTGGCGGATGCCCGCCACCGGGAGCTGTTGCGGCAGGCCGGCGGGGTCTACCAGTTCCGGCACATCCGACTGCAGGAGACGCTGGCCGGCGAACCGACGTTCGAGGAGAGCGCGCGAGCGCGGGAGGAGGCCGCACGGCATGCGAGGGTGCGACGGCGGACGGTGCTGGCGGCGGGCGCGGGTGTGCTGGTCGCCGGGACGGCGTGGGTGATCGGCGAACGCCGGGACGAGAGCGTGGCCAGGTTGGCCCTGCCGGGCAGGGAGCTGGTGGTGTCGCTGGCGATGCGGCCCAGGGCGGGACGGCAGGTCTACTTCGCCTTCGATGACGGCTCGGTGCGGCGGTGGAGCGGGGACACCGCGGACCACTCGACGGAGCTCGTCAGTCCGGTCCTCGCCAAATGGACCGGCAACGGGGCGCCGGCCCTCGCCTTTTCGGCGAACGGCCGGTTCCTGCTGACGGCGCCGTACGGCGCCGGGGGACCGGAGGTCCAGGATGTGCGAGGCGGGCGGCCGCGACCCGTCAGGCGCTCCGCCGGAGACGCCACCGCGGCCTCGCACATCGCCGTCCACGGCGATCTCCTGGCCTGGCACAACGGCTCGACCGTCGTTGTGTGGAGACTGTCGGCGAACGGCAGGTGCACGTGGGTGGCGACGAGGGGTTTCGTCGAAGTCTCGTCCGGCCAGGGGAACGACAACGCGTTCGTGGACCTGGGTTTCCTCTCCGACGGCAGCCTGCTCGTCATGGGCGACAGCGGCGGCCTGTGGCGGTTCAGCGCGCCCTCGTACGCCGAGGGAGTGCCCAGCCCGCCGTACACGAGGCTGTGGCGGGCGAACGTCGCCTCGGCGTACCCCGACGACACCTCGGACGGCATCGTCCAGCTCGCCGTGGGCCGCGACGACTCCCTCGCCCTGTTCGGACCGGGCGGCGGCGAGTTGTGGCAGGGCGACGGCACCGGCTGGTCCTCCGCCTCCGTCGACCTCGGCGCGACAGCGGTCACCGGCGCCTTCCACCCGACGCTCGCCCTCCTCGCCGTGGCCGACCGCTACGGCGGCGACGTCCAGCTCTGGCACACCGACGACCCCCGCAAGGCCCGCAAGCTCACCGGCCACGCCGAACCCGTACAGGCCCTCGACTTCAGCGCCGACGGCAACTGGCTCGCCACCGGCTCCGCCGACGGCACGGTCCGCATCTGGGACGTCCGGAACCCGTAGCCCCGTACCGCCTCCCCGTACCCCCGAAAAAATCTCGGAAGAATTTCCGCGAGCGTGTCGATCCCCCCGCCCCCCGATCGACGCACAGGGTGAGAGGCCGGAAAAGCCCCGGCCCCGAACCGACCCGAGGAGCCCCGATGCCCCGCTACCTTTCCCTCGTCCAGATCGACGAGTCCACCATGCCCGCCGAAGGCCCCAGCCCCGAGCTGATGCAGCGCATGGGCGAGCTGATCGAGGAGGTCACCAAGGCCGGCGTCATGCTCGACACCGCCGGCCTCACCCCGTCCGCGCAGGGCACCCGTGTCCACTGGAAGGGCGGCGAGATCTCCGTGACCGACGGCCCCTTCACCGAGTCGAAGGAGGTCGTCGGCGGCTACGCGATCATGCAGTGCAAGGACCGGGCCGAGGCCCTGGAGTGGGCCAAGAAGTTCCTGAAGGTGCACGAGGACTACTGGACCGTCACCTGTGAGGTCCGGGAGATCGCGGAGGGCTGAGCCTCCTGGTTCCTTGGCCGTACGGCGGTACGGGTGTCGAATGGAGGGCTGTGAGCTCACAGCCCTCCCACGACGGCGCCGACAACACCGCTGCCGATGCCGACCCCCGCCGCACCGTCGAAACCGTCTACCGCCTCGAATCCCCCCGCATCATCGCCGCCCTCACCCGCATCGTCCGCGACATCGGCATCGCCGAGGAGCTCGCCCAGGACGCCCTCGTCGCCGCCCTCGAGCAGTGGCCCCGCGACGGCCTCCCCGACAATCCGGGCGCCTGGCTCATGGCCACCGCCCGTCACCGTGCCGTCGACCTGATCCGCCGCCGGGACAACTACGCACGCAAGCTCCAGGAGATCGGCCGCACCCTCGACACCACCGCGCCCCCCGAGGAGCCCGCCGACCCCGACGACATCGACGACGACCTCCTCCGCCTCGTCTTCACCGCCTGCCATCCGGTCCTGTCCCCCGAGGCGCGTATCGCCCTCACCCTCCGCCTCCTCGGCGGCCTGACGACGACGGAGATCGCCCGCGCCTTCCTCACCCCCGAACCGACGGTCGCCCAGCGCATCGTCCGCGCGAAGCGGACGCTGGCCACCGAGAACGTCGCCTTCGAGGTGCCGTACGGCCCCGAGCGCCAGGCTCGTCTCGGCTCCGTCCTCGACGTCATCTACCTCATCTTCAACGAGGGGTACGCCGCCACCGCGGGCGACGACTGGCTGCGCCCGTCCCTCTGCGAGGACGCCCTGCGCCTGGCCCGCGTCCTGTCCTCCCTCATGCCCAAGGAGCCCGAGGTCCACGGTCTGACCTCGCTCCTGGAGTTCCAGGCCTCCCGTTCCGCGGCCCGCACCGGCCCGAACGGCGAACCCGTCCTCCTCAAGGACCAGAACCGCCGCCGCTGGAACCGCATGCTCATCGCCCGCGGCATCACCGCCCTCCACCGCGCCGACGCCACGGCCACCGGCGCCCCGGGCCCGTACGCCCTCCAGGCCGCCATCGCCGCCTGCCATGCGCACGCGTACACCTACGAGGAGACGGACTGGGCCGGCATCGCCGCCCTGTACGGACTGCTCGCGGCCCGGGCCCCGTCCCCGGTCGTCGAACTCAACCGTGCGGTGGCCGTGTCGATGGCGGAGGGACCGGCCGAGGGGCTGGCCATCGTCGACGCCCTTGCCTCCGAACCGGCCTTGCACGACTACCACTTGCTCCCTAGCGTCCGCGGCGACCTGCTCGCGCGCCTCGGGCGTACGGCGGAGGCGCGCGAGGAGTTCGCGCGGGCGGCGGGGCTGGCACGGAACGAGCGGGAGCGGGAACTGCTGCTGCGCCGGGCGGCCGAGGGGGTGCAGCGCGCTGCTGGACATCAAGGGCCGCGTCGCACGGGCAGGGCTGCTGGAACTCGTCGGGCGAGATGACCACTGGTTCTCGAGCGCCGCGACGTGGCCACCGCCTGTCCGGGCACGGCAGGCGGTCAGGGGGTGGCGACACCCATGACGACCGGCTGCCCTGGCAGGCTCGCCGGTGGACGTACACGTGTCCGTGGCGGCATCCGCCACACTGGCGTCACGGGCCACGCCGGCCGGACTCGGGGTCGTTCGGACCGCGATCCTG
Source organism: Streptomyces sp. NPDC001617 (assembly GCF_053596855.1). Classification (NCBI taxonomy): domain Bacteria; kingdom Bacillati; phylum Actinomycetota; class Actinomycetes; order Kitasatosporales; family Streptomycetaceae; genus Streptomyces; species Streptomyces sp. NPDC001617. The sequence goes on along the minus strand of NZ_JBSFHA010000008.1, from coordinate 78,442 downwards.
GACGGTGCTGTCGCTCCAGACCGGACGGTGTCCGGGCAGGTCGCCGCACGGCTCGGCGCCGTGTGGTCGGGGTTGTCGCTCATGACGCCGCCTCCACCGTCGGCCGCCGCGCCCGCGTCCGCGTCCTTCGCGACCACACGGTCGTGCCGCTGCCCTGACCGCTACACCGGGCGCCCGATCAGCATGGAGGGCGCCCCCGCGACCCGTGTCAGGAAAACCGTCGCCGAGTTGCGGCCAACAGGCTTCACCTTCTTGCGCAACTCCTCCGGCTCCACCGCCGACCCCCGCTTCTTCACGGTCAGGATCCCGACCTCCCGCTCTCGCAGCAGTGCCTTCAGCTTCTTGACGTTGAAGGGGAGTTGGTCGCTGATCTCATAGGCGGTGGCATACGGCGACTCGTGCCGCTCGTCCGAGGTGACATAGGCGATGGTGGCGTCGATCAGGCCGCCGCCCACTTCCCCGGCGACCTCGGCGACCAGATGGGCGCGGATGACGGCACCGTCAGGCTCGTACAAGTACCGTCCGACGGAACGGACTTGGGGGTCTGGCAGCCCGCGAGAGAGCAGCGTGCGCGGTCCGGGCAGCAGCGTGGCGCGCACCGCCCCCGCCTCCGCTCCCGTCCCGAACCACAGCACCGCCTCCTTCACGTCCCCGCCGTCCGAGATCCACTCGGCCTCGGCGTCGTCCGGCACGGCCTCGTGCGGGATGCCGGGCGCGACCTTGAGGGCGGCGGCGCGGGACGCCTTGCGGGCGGCCTCCACGGCCCAGGAGAGGGGCGGCGAGTAGGCCTCCGGGTCGAAGATGCGGCCGCGTCCGCCGCGCCGGGCGGGGTCCACGAACACGGCGTCGTAGCCGGCCGTGTCCACCTCCATGACATCGGCCTCACGGACCTCGATGAGGTCGCCGAGCCCCAGCGCCTCGGCGTTCGCGCGCGCCGCGGCCACCGTCACCGGATCGCGGTCGACGGCGAGGACCCGGATTCCCGCCCGGGCCAGCGCGATGGCGTCACCACCGATCCCGCAGCACAGGTCGGCGAGGGAGGTCACACCCAGGGAACTCAGCCGCCGGGCCCGATACGAGGCGACACTCGCCCGCGTCGACTGCTCGACCCCGTTGGGCGTGAAGAACATCCGCCCGGCGTCCTCCGCCCCGAACTTCGCCTCCGCACGCTGCCGCAGCCGGGCCTGGCCGAGGGCCGCCGAGACCAGTTCGGCGGGGTGCTCGCGGCGCAGCCGGGTCGCGACGGCGAGTTCGTCGGCGGGGGCCGTGCCGCGGACCTCGTCGAGGAGGGCGCGGCCTTCGGGGGTGAGGAGGGGGGCGAGGTCGTTCACCGGGTCATTGTGGGCCAGGCGGGGGACGGTGCGCCTGTCGCCGAGGTGTTGTACGAGGGGCGGGGACGGGGTCTGCGAGGATCCGGCACCATGCGAGCAGTAGGACAAAATGACAAAAACGGGGTGTCCTGGAGGCTGCGGGTGCGCGGCGGGATCGCCGTGCTCGCCGTCGCCGCCGTGACCTCCGGTTGTGCCCAGGGTCCGGACCGCGAGGTGCCCCCGGCGCAGGGCCAGCAGCCCCTCAAGGCGGCCCCGGCCCGCGCCCTGCGGTCGTACGCGACGAAGCTGCGCGCGACGTACCTGGCCCGCGCGGCGGCGGCGAAACGCTGGGGTCTGAAGCAGGTGCCACTGATGGCGCCCGCGCCCCCGGCGCACAAGCCGAGGATCGGGGCACGCAGGGGCTTCGAGGTCGACGACCAGGAGGAGCTGAACCTCCCGCCGGTCTTCACCACCGTCCCGACCAGGCAGAAGGTCGTCTTTCTCACCATCGACGACGGCATCGAGAAGGACCCGGCGTTCCTGCGGATGATGAGCCAGCTGAAGATCCCGTACACCGCCTTCCTCAGTAATTTCCTGATCAAGGACGACTACGCCTACTTCCGCAGGATGCAGTCCCAGGGCGTCACCCTCAACAACCACACCCTCACCCATCCCTACCTGCCGGGGCTCTCGTACGAGCAGCAGAAGCGCGAGATCTGCGGCATGCAGGTGATCATGAAGAAGCAGTTCGGCAGGCGTCCGACCGTCTTCCGTCCGCCCTTCGGCAACTACAACCAGGACACGCTCCGCGCCGCCAGGTCCTGCGGCATCAAGTACGCGCCGATCTGGGACGAGGAGGTCTTCGTCGACCACTGGGAGTACCGCGAGGGCGACCAGGACCTGCACCCCGGCGACATCGTGCTCACCCACTTCCGCGGCCGGGGCGAGTGGAAGGGCACGATGGTCGACGACATGCGCCGGTTCCTGAACAGGGTCACGGCCGAGGGGTACGCGGTGGCCCGCCTGGAGGACTACCTGTGAGGCGCGGGGGCCTCCCGGCCGGTGCCCTGGCGCTGGCCGTGCTCCTCACCGGCTGCGCCCAGTCCGTCGACCCCATCGAACGGCTGGGCATGAAGGCGGCGCAGCGGGTGCACCCGTACGACCCGAGGGGCACGGCACGGCCGCCGTACCGTCGTTGGGGCCTTGCGGCCCCGTTGGCCCCCGCGCCGAGACCGAGGCGGGTGCCGGGCCTGGGGGACGCTTCGGCCCACCCGGGCACGATCCCGGTGATCTCCCGGGTCCCCACCCACGACAAGGTGGTCTTCCTGACCTACGACGACGGAGCCGAGCGGGACCCCCGCTTCGTCGACATGGTCCGCGAACTCCGGCTCCCGGTCAGCATGTTCCTCACCAACAGCGTGGTCGGACCGGGCTACGGCCACTTCGCGCGCCTGCAGTCGGTGGGCGCGACGATCCAGAACCACACCCTCGACCACTCCGCCCTGCGCGGCCTGCCCTACGCCGGCCAGCGCGCCGAGATCTGCGGCCAGCAGGAGAAGCTCCACGCCCGCTTCGGCATCCGCCCCCGCCTCTTCCGCCCGCCGTACGGCGCGTACGACAGGACGACACTGCGCGCCGCCACCGACTGCGGCGTCTCGGCGCTGGTCCTGTGGCGCGCGTCGATGGAGGCCGGCGAGCCGACGTTCACGACGGGGGAGCGACACCTGCGGGCGGGGGACATCGTCTCGGTGGCGTCGGGCGAGTCGACGGAACCGACCCTGATCGATCGAACCCGGCGCCTGCTGAGAGAGGCGGAGGGGCGGGGGCTGACGGTGGGGCGGCTGGAGGACTACCTCTGAGCCCGGAGAACCGTGCCTGATCCCGGTCTGTTCGGTACCGACGCGCCGCGGGGATTAGCAGTCCGCTTGACCGAGTGCTAATCGCAGTCATAGTCTCGGCTCTGGCACTCCCCACTGGAGAGTGCCAACTACGCGACGGGCAGGTCCGGCACCCGCGACGACGGATCCACCTGGTCGCCACCTCAGACAGTTAACCCCGTGAGATCTCCGAAGGGGGAGGTCGGATCGTGACGACCACCAGCTCCAAGGTTGCCATCAAGCCGCTCGAGGACCGCATCGTGGTCCAGCCGCTCGACGCCGAGCAGACCACCGCCTCTGGCCTGGTCATCCCGGACACCGCCAAGGAGAAGCCCCAGGAGGGCGTCGTCCTGGCCGTGGGCCCGGGCCGCTTCGAGAACGGCGAGCGCCTGCCGCTCGACGTCAAGACCGGCGACATCGTGCTGTACAGCAAGTACGGCGGCACCGAGGTGAAGTACAACGGCGAGGAGTACCTCGTCCTCTCGGCTCGCGACGTGCTCGCGATCATCGAGAAGTAATTCACCTCGAGCATTTACTGCTTGTGAGCTGCGCCCCGGGTTCCCGCGACCTTATGAAGCCGGGCGTCCGGGGCGCAGTTCGTTTCACTCACGTTTTCCGAGAGGGCTGAACCGCTCCCATGGCGAAGATCCTGAAGTTCGACGAGGACGCCCGTCGCGCCCTCGAGCGCGGCGTCAACAAGCTGGCCGACACGGTCAAGGTGACGATCGGCCCCAAGGGCCGCAACGTCGTCATCGACAAGAAGTTCGGCGCGCCCACCATCACCAACGACGGCGTCACCATCGCCCGTGAGGTGGAGGTCGAGGACCCGTTCGAGAACCTCGGCGCCCAGCTGGTGAAGGAGGTGGCGACCAAGACCAACGACATCGCGGGTGACGGCACCACCACCGCCACCGTGCTCGCCCAGGCGCTGGTGCGCGAGGGCCTGAAGAACGTCGCCGCGGGTGCCTCCCCGGCGCTGCTGAAGAAGGGCATCGACGCGGCCGTGGCCGCGGTCTCCGAGGAGCTCCTCGCGACCGCCCGCCCGATCGACGAGAAGTCCGACATCGCCGCCGTGGCCGGCCTGTCCGCGCAGGACAGCCAGGTCGGCGAGCTCATCGCCGAGGCGATGGACAAGGTCGGCAAGGACGGTGTCATCACCGTCGAGGAGTCCAACACCTTCGGTCTGGAGCTGGACTTCACCGAGGGCATGGCCTTCGACAAGGGCTACCTGTCCCCGTACTTCGTCACCGACCAGGAGCGTATGGAGGCCGTCCTCGACGACCCGTACATCCTGATCAACCAGGGCAAGATCGGCTCGATCGCCGACCTGCTGCCGCTCCTCGAGAAGGTCATCCAGGCCGGCGCCTCCAAGCCGCTGCTGATCATCGCCGAGGACGTCGAGGGCGAGGCCCTCTCCACCCTGGTCGTCAACAAGATCCGCGGCACCTTCAACGCGGTCGCGGTCAAGGCCCCCGGCTTCGGCGACCGCCGCAAGGCGATGCTGCAGGACATGGCGGTCCTCACCGGCGCCACGGTCATCTCCGAGGAGGTCGGCCTCAAGCTCGACCAGGTCGGTCTGGACGTGCTGGGCTCCGCCCGCCGCGTGACGATCACCAAGGACGACACGACCATCGTCGACGGCGCCGGCAACTCCGAGGACGTCGTGGGCCGCGTCGCCCAGATCAAGGCCGAGATCGAGAACACCGACTCCGACTGGGACCGCGAGAAGCTCCAGGAGCGCCTCGCGAAGCTGGCCGGCGGCGTGTGCGTGATCAAGGTCGGCGCCGCCACCGAGGTGGAGCTGAAGGAGAAGAAGCACCGTCTGGAGGACGCCATCTCCGCGACCCGCGCCGCGGTCGAGGAGGGCATCGTCTCCGGTGGTGGCTCCGCGCTCGTCCACGCCGTGAAGGTCCTGGACGACAACCTCGGCCGCACCGGCGACGAGGCCACCGGTGTCGCCGTGGTCCGCAAGGCCGCCGTCGAGCCGCTGCGCTGGATCGCCGAGAACGCCGGTCTGGAGGGCTACGTCATCACCTCCAAGGTCGCCGAGCTCGACAAGGGCCAGGGCTTCAACGCCGCCACCGGCGAGTACGGCGACCTGGTCAAGGCCGGCGTCATCGACCCGGTGAAGGTCACCCGCTCCGCGCTGGAGAACGCCGCCTCCATCGCCTCCCTCCTGCTCACGACCGAGACCCTGGTCGTCGAGAAGAAGGAAGAGGAGGAGCCGGCCGCCGCCGGTCACGGCCACGGGCACTCCCACTGACGTACGAGGTCGGTAAGGCGTAGAGAGGCCCGGCACCCTGCAGACAAGGGGTGCCGGGCCTCGGCGCATCCCCTTACTGTTCCAGCGCGTCGAGCATGCCCAGCTGGCCCATCAGCCCCAGCCGGTCGTACTCCCACCACGCCTCGACGATCTTCCCGTGCTCACCGAACCGGTGAATCGTGCTGCCGGTCATGGCGACCTTGGTGCCACTGCCCGGCAGCCCCATGAAGTCGCCCTTGTGCGTCCCGCGCCAGGTCCACCGCGTGCACACGCGGTCCCCCTGCGCGATCTGGTCCCCGATCTCGAACTCGAAGTCGAAGCCGCCGCGCCACATCCCGACCTCGCGCCGCAGGGCGTCCATCCCCATGGTGTCCTGGTCGTTCGCCGGGTCGTGGTCGTGGTAGTTCTCCGCGACCAGGTCGTCGAGCGCCGGCAGCTCGCCCGACACCGCGATCGTCCTGAAGAACCGCCGCGCCGTGTCCGCGTTCAACCCCTCGTCCCGTACGACGTCCAGGTCCGTGAAGGTCGGCATCTCGTCGCAGAGAGCCACCATCTCCCGGAAGATCTTGTCCGTCTCGGGCAGGTTGGAGTTCCGCATCGCCTCCTCGTACGACGGGAACTCCACGATCTCGATGAAGTGCGACGCGTCGGAGTGGTCCTTGCCGACCAACGCGTGCGTCGCCGTCCGCTTCCCCTTGGTCTGCTCGACCCATGTGTCCATCAGCCGGTTGATGTCGTCGAAACGGCTGGTCCTGCAGTCGATGATCTGTACAAAGGTCATGCTGGTGCCTCCGGTCCGCCGGGGTCCGGTCGTACGGCACCATTTTCCCCCGCGAGGGACGACCGTGCCCTACTGAGGGCCGTACTTCCGCCCGGTCCGCGAGGTGATCCCGCCCAGCAGCGCCCGGGGCGTCACCTTCACGATCCCCATCAGCGCCTTGTAGCGCGGATCCGGGATCGACAGCGACTTGCCGCGGGCCAGATCGCCCAGCGCCGCCGCCACCAGCTTGTCCGCGTCCAGCCACATCCAGCCGGGGATGTTGTCGGTCCCCATCCCGGCCCGCTGGTGGAACTCGGTGCGGACGAACCCCGGGCACAGCGCCATCAGCCGCACCCCGCTGCCGGCCAGGTCCTTCGCCGCGCCCTGCGTGAACTGCACGACCCACGCCTTCGAGGCGCCGTACGTCCCCCGCGGCACGAAGGCGGCGACGGACGCGACGTTGACGACACCGCCCCGGCCGCGCTCGCGCATCGCCTCCGTCGCCGCGGTCGTCAGCCGCAGCACCGCCTCGCAGTGGACCTTGAGCATCTTCAGCTCATCGGCCATGGAGACGTCGAGGTAGCGGCCCTTGTTGCCGAAGCCGGCGTTGTTGATCAGCAGGTCGACGGGGTTCCTGCGGTCGGCGAGCCGGGCCGCGACCGCTTCGATGCCGTCGTCCTCGGCCAGGTCCGCCGTCAGCACCTCCGCCTCGATGCCGTGCCGGTCGTGCAACTCGGTCGCCTGTTCCCCGAGCCGCTTGGTGTCACGCGCGACGAGCACCAGATTGTGCCCGTCGGCCGCCAGCCGCCGCGCGAACGCGGCGCCGATGCCCGCGGTCGATCCCGTAATCAGAGCCGTTGTCATGGCCCAAGCGTAGTTACCCGGACTGTGCGGGTCCGCTCTGTGGACAGGCCGTCAGGACCGGTACTTCTCCAGGTACTTCCGTGCCTGTTCCCGCCCCTCAGGATGCGGTGCCTCGCCGGCCGCCAACAGCCTTGGCAGCAGCTCCCGTTCGGTCGTGACGGCCAGGAACTGCAGCCCCACCGTCACGTCGTGGGACGGCCGGTGCACCACCTCCACCGGGTCCCCGGCACGGATCTCGCCCGGCTCGATCACCCGCAGATACGCCCCCGGCGCACCCTTGCGCGTGAACCGCTTCACCCACCCTTTCTCACCCACATGGCCCTGGAAGGTCCGGCACGGAATCCGCCCGCACGTCACCTCCAGCACCACCTCCGTCCCGATCCGCCAGCGCTCGCCGATCAGCGCGCCGGTGATGTCGAGGCCCTCGGTGGTGAGGTTCTCGCCGAAGGAGCCGTTCGGCAGGGGGCGGCCCAGCTCGCGCTCCCAGCCGTCGAGGTCCTCGCGCGCGACGGCGTACACGGCCTGGTCGTCACCGCCGTGGTGGCCCAGGTCCCTCACGGTGTCCCCGGCCGGCCCGCTCGCGCCGACCCCCTTGGGCCCGGGCGCCGCCACCCGCACCGGCCCGTCCACCGGCCGCTTGTCGATGCCGGTCAGGCCCTGCGGCTGATCCGTGTACGGCACGGGCCCGGCGTGGCCGAGGTTGACCGACAGAAGCTTCGTGTTCGCCACGGTAAGTGACCGCGACTCAAAGTGTCGACGCGTTATCGGGCGTCGTATCAAAGGATCTCTTATCCTTGGTCTGTGATCGAAGCACGCCATCTGCGGGTCCTGCGCGCCGTCGCCACCACCGGTTCCTTCTCGGCGGCGGGGCGCGAACTGGGCTGCACCCAGCCCGCCGTGAGCCAGCAGATGAAGGCCCTGGAGGCGTCGGCGGGCACCCCGCTGCTCGTCCGCAGCGGGCGCGAGATGCGGCTGACGCAGGCCGGCGAGGCGCTCGTCCGGCACGCCAACGGGATCCTGGCGGGACTCACCGCCGCAGAGGAGGAGGTCGCCGCCATCGCGGGGCTCCGCGCCGGGCGGGTCCGGCTGGTCTCCTTCCCCAGCGGCAGCTCCACGCTCGTACCGACCGCCCTCGCCGCCCTGCGTGCCGCGCACCCCGGCACCCGCGTGTCGCTGGAGGAGGCCGAACCGCCCGCGTCCGTCGAGATGCTGCGCGAGGGGGAGTGCGATGTGGCGCTCGCCTTCCGGTACGAGGGAGCGGCGGGCGCGGAGGAGTGGGACGACCTCGTCGTACGGCCGCTGCTGACCGACCGTCTCGTCGGGCTGGTGCCGGAGCGGCACCGGCTGGCGGGGGCCGGGTCCGTGGCCATCGGCGAGCTCGCGCGGGAGCCGTGGATCGCCGGATGCCCACGCTGCCGGGGGCAGTTGGTGGAGGTGTGCGAGGGCGCCGGGTTCACGCCCCGCATCGACTTCGCCACCGACGACTACCCGGCGGTGGTCGGCCTCGTCGGCGCCGGTCTCGGTGTGGCCGTACTTCCGCAGCTCGCCCTGGAGTCCGTACGGCCGCGCCACGCGCGCGTGCTGACACTGGAGCCGGCCGTGCGGCGGGAGATCGTGGCGCTGGCCCTGCCCGACCTGGCCCGGGTGCCGGCGGTCGCGGCGACGCTGGAGCAACTCGGGCGCGCGGCCGGGCGATAGCGAGGAAGAAGGGCACGCGTGCGTGCCCTTCTCGTCGGGAGTTCGGAGTTCGGGAACTCGGGGGCCGGGAGTTCAGGAACCCGGAACGAAGAAACGTTCCTTCAAGTGTTCGATACGCCGTCCCCGTCGGCGATCCCCGCCGACACCAGCCGGTTCCGCGCACGACCCATCAGTTCCTCGCGCTCGTCCTCGGTCAGGCCACCCCACACGCCGTACGGCTCTCTCACCGCCAGCGCGTGTGCCGCGCACTGCGCGCGCACCGGGCACCTCATGCAGACCTCCTTGGCCGAGTTCTCGCGAGCGCTCCGGGCCGCGCCCCGCTCGCCCTCCGGATGAAAGAAGAGCGAGCTGTCCACCCCGCGACAGGCGGCCAGAAGCTGCCAGTCCCACAGGTCCGCGTTCGGTCCGGGAAGGCGGGAGAAATCTGCCATTACGTGACCCCTTGTTGCCGTTCTGAGCGGATCCGGTGCCCACGACCGTATATCTACGATCTAAGGAGATGAAAATATGACTCATTGCGAATCTAGTCTCAGACATCAGCAGATGGGAAGAAAAGGGGCTAAATGGGGCACCGGTTGTGATGAAACGTTGTGGGTCCGCCCCGCATGTCTGCATCGTGTCCGCCCCCTCACGTAGAGTGCCGAAGATGGCACACAGCCCCGTAACTCTTTCGAGTGACCGTCGTTGAGAGTGCGGAGGCGGTTGACGCAACAGAAGCTCGGGCGGGCGTCCGGGACGGTCGACCGCACAGGTGACGATTTCGTACCAGCCTGGAGGCTCAAGGTGACGTGCATCAGCTGCGGAGGGCGGCCATGACATCCGTCCTCGTCTGCGACGACTCCCCGCTTGCCCGAGAGGCGCTCCGCCGCGCGGTCGCGACCGTGCCCGGTGTCGAGCGCGTGACGACCGCGGCCAACGGCGAGGAAGTCCTCCGCCGCTGGGGTGCGGACCGTTCGGACCTGATTCTGATGGACGTACGCATGCCCGGACTGGGCGGCGTCGAGACCGTGCGGCGGCTGCTGTCCGCCGACCCCGGTGCGCGCATCATCATGCTGACCGTCGCCGAGGACCTGGACGGGGTCGCTCTCGCGGTCGCCGCCGGTGCCCGGGGCTACCTCCACAAGGACGCGTCGCGTGCGGAGCTGCGGGCGACCGTCACCCAGGCGCTCGCCGACCCGACCTGGCGGCTGGCCCCGCGGCGGCTGCGGTCCGCCGAGATGGGGGCGGCGCCCACGCTTACGGCGCGCGAGATCCAGGTGCTCGAAGGGATGAGCCACGGTCGGTCCAACGCGGAGATCGGGCGTGAGCTCTTTCTCTCCGAGGACACCGTCAAGACGCATGCCCGGCGGTTGTTCAAGAAGCTGGGTGCGTCCGACCGGGCGCATGCCGTGGCTCTCGGGTTCCGATGGGGTCTGGTTCGCTAGGAGCTCGGTCGTGTCGGCCGTCGGCCGGGTGCGGGCTCGTTCGTGGCTGGTCGCGCCCACAAGGCGGAGCCGCACAATGTCTCGCCCCGCGCCCCTTTGGGGCGCGGTTTGCGAGGTTGGCCAAGCGGCTCTGCCGGCGCCCGCTGCTCGTTTCGGCGCGGATGCCGCATCCTTGAGGTGTGGAGTCTCTCGGGGACGAGTCGGTCGAGCGGAAGGGGAGGGCGCAGGGGATGAGTGCCGGCGCACCTGCTCATAACGCTTCGGTGCACAACAACGGGCGTGGTGCCACGGATCGGACGGCCGCAAGGCACCATGGACCGATGCGCGACGACGAGGCGGCCGGGGCCGCAGGGGCGATCGGTGCACTCGTCCATCGCGCCGTCGACGGGGACGAGCAGGCCACGCACGACCTGCTCGCCCATGTTCACCCCCTGGCGCTGCGCTACTGCCGCACCCGTCTGTCCCGCCTTCCGGGCGACGCCCGGCACTTCGTGGAGGACCTCGCGCAGGAGGTCTGTGTGGCCGTCCTCCTCGCCCTGCCGCGCTACCGGGACACCGGCCGCCCCTTCGAGGCGTTCGTGTTCGCCATCGCCGCGCACAAGGTCGCCGACCTGCAGCGGGCGGCGATGCGGCACCCGGGTTCGACGGCGGTCCCGTCGGACGAGATGCCGGAGCGCCCGGACGACTCGCTGGGCCCGGAGGAGCGCGCGCTGCTCAGCAGCGACGCCGAATGGGCCAAGAAACTGCTGGCCAACCTGCCGGAGAATCAGCGCGAGCTCTTGCTGCTGCGGATCGCCGTGGGGTTGACCGCGGAGGAGACGGGTCAGATGTTGGGAATGTCACCCGGGGCGGTCCGTGTGGCGCAGCACCGGGCGCTGAGCAGGCTGCGGGCCCTGGCCGAGCAGTAGTTCCCGCCTGGTTTCCGCGTTGAACGGCCGGTCTGGCGTTTCCGTACGAACATACGAAGCCCGGAGGCAGTTCGAACCGTGGAATGTGCGCCCCCTGCTTCCCGTTAGCATGGACATCCGCACCGATCAAGGCCATTTGGGGAAGGTGTCATGACTGCAAACGTCGACGGAGTGCCCGGAAAATTCGCGACGCTCGGGCTGACCTACGACGACGTGCTGCTGCTGCCGGGCGCATCCGAGGTGCTCCCGAACGCGGTCGACACCTCGTCCCGCATCTCCCGCAACGTCAAGGTCAACATCCCGCTGCTCTCGGCGGCGATGGACAAGGTGACCGAGTCCCGCATGGCGATCGCGATGGCCCGCCTCGGCGGCGTCGGCGTCCTGCACCGCAACCTCTCCGTCGAGGACCAGGTCAACCAGGTCGACCTGGTCAAGCGGTCCGAGTCCGGCATGGTCACCGACCCCATCACGGTGCGCCCGGAGGCGACACTCGCCGATGCGGACGCGCTGTGCGCCAAGTTCCGCATCAGCGGTGTGCCGGTCACGGACCCGGCCGGCAAGCTGCTCGGCATCGTCACCAACCGCGACATGGCCTTCGAGTCCGACCGCAGCCGTGAGGTGCGCGAGGTCATGACGCCGATGCCGCTGGTCACCGGCAAGGTCGGCATCTCCGGCGTCGAGGCCATGGAGCTGCTGCGCAAGCACAAGATCGAGAAGCTTCCCCTGGTCGACGACAGTGGCGTCCTCAAGGGTCTGATCACGGTCAAGGACTTCGTCAAGGCCGAGAAGTACCCGAACGCCGCGAAGGACGCCGAGGGCCGCCTGCTCGTCGGTGCCGCCGTGGGCGCCAGCCCCGAGGCCCTGGAGCGCGCCCAGGCGCTCGCCGAGGCCGGCGTGGACTTCCTGGTCGTCGACACCTCGCACGGCCACAACAGCAACGCCCTCAGCTGGATGTCGAAGATCAAGTCCAGCGTGTCCGTCGACGTGATCGGCGGCAACGTCGCCACCCGCGACGGCGCGCAGGCCCTCATCGACGCCGGCGTCGACGGCATCAAGGTGGGCGTGGGCCCCGGCTCCATCTGCACGACCCGTGTCGTCGCCGGCATCGGCGTCCCGCAGGTCACCGCGATCTACGAGGCCTCCCTCGCCGCCCGCCCGGCCGGCATCCCGCTGATCGGCGACGGCGGCCTCCAGTACTCCGGCGACATCGGCAAGGCGCTGGCAGCAGGCGCCGACACGGTGATGCTGGGCTCCCTCCTCGCCGGCTGCGAGGAGTCCCCGGGCGAGCTGCTCTTCATCAACGGCAAGCAGTTCAAGTCGTACCGCGGCATGGGCTCGCTCGGTGCCATGCAGTCCCGCGGCCAGGGCCGGTCGTACTCGAAGGACCGCTACTTCCAGGCGGAGGTCTCCTCCGACGACAAGCTCGTCCCCGAGGGCATCGAGGGCCAGGTGCCCTACCGCGGCCCGCTGGCCAACGTCCTGCACCAGCTCGTCGGCGGCCTGCGCCAGACCATGGGCTATGTGGGCGCGGCGAGCATCGACGAGATGGAGTCCAAGGGCCGCTTCGTGCGGATCACCTCCGCGGGCCTCAAGGAGAGCCACCCGCACGACATCCAGATGACGGTCGAGGCGCCGAACTACAGCGGCAAGTGACGCGCACGCGCGCGTAGCGCACGTCCAAGGGCGGCCCCGGGTGCACCGGGGCCGCCCTTGTCGTACCCGTCGGCGATACTGGTAGACGCTGAAACGCATCAGGGAAAGGCCACCAACGTGACTGAGATCGAGATCGGGCGCGGCAAGCGCGGCCGCCGGGCGTACGCCTTCGACGACATCGCCGTCGTCCCCAGCCGCCGTACGCGGGACCCGAAGGAGGTCTCGATCGCCTGGCAGATCGACGCCTACCGCTTCGAGCTGCCCTTCCTGGCCGCTCCCATGGACTCGGTCGTCTCCCCGGCCACCGCGATCCGCATCGGCGAGCTCGGCGGCCTCGGCGTGCTGAACCTCGAAGGCCTGTGGACCCGTTACGAGGACCCGCAGCCGCTTCTGGACGAGATCGCCGAGCTGCCCACGGAGGCCGCGACGCGCCGCCTCCAGGAGGTCTACGCCGCCCCCATCAAGGAGGAGCTGATCGGCGCGCGCATCAAGGAGGTGCGCGACTCCGGCGTGGTCACGGCGGCCGCGCTCTCCCCGCAGCGCACGGCGCAGTTCTCCAAGGCGGTCGTCGACGCGGGCGTGGACATCTTCGTCATCCGCGGTACGACGGTCTCGGCGGAGCACGTCTCCGGCTCGCACGAGCCACTGAACCTGAAGCAGTTCATCTACGAGCTCGACGTCCCGGTGATCGTCGGCGGCTGTGCCACCTACACCGCCGCCCTGCACCTGATGCGCACCGGCGCGGCGGGCGTCCTGGTCGGCTTCGGCGGCGGCGCGGCGCACACCACACGCAACGTGCTGGGCATCCGGGTCCCGATGGCCACCGCGGTGGCGGACGTCGCGGCCGCCCGCCGCGACTACATGGACGAGTCCGGCGGCCGGTACGTGCACGTCATCGCCGACGGCGGGGTCGGCTGGTCCGGCGACCTCCCCAAGGCGATCGCCTGCGGCGCGGACGCGGTGATGATGGGCTCCCCGCTCGCGCGCGCCACGGACGCGCCGGGCAAGGGCCACCACTGGGGCATGGAGGCCGTCAACGAGGAGCTGCCCCGCGGCAAGAAGGTCGACCTCGGCACGGTCGGCACCATCGAGGAGGTCCTGACGGGCCCCTCCCACACCCCGGACGGCTCCATGAACTTCTTCGGTGCGCTGCGTCGGGCCATGGCCACGACCGGGTACAGCGAGCTGAAGGAGTTCCAGCGGGTCGAGGTGACGGTGGCCGACTCGCAGCACATGCGGTAGGGCTTACGGCGGTTGGAAGGGGCCGGTCACCTGGTGGGGTGACCGGCCCCTTCCGTGTGCTTCGGGGCTGTCGTGGGGCGCGTGGTGTGGTGCGGGGGCGCGCGGTCGCGTTCGGGACGGAAACGGGCTGGTCAGCTGGGTCCAGGGCGATAACGTCCGTGTCGGCGCCCCAGGTTGCTGGAGCGCCCCCTTCCAAGGACATGGTTCCGGACCCCGCTCCTCGGGGCCCGGCCCGATTTCCGACGGACCGTTCACCGGGCTACTGGGCGGTGTCGTGGAAGGGGGCGTCCATGGGACGTCACCGCAAGCCCACCCGCTGGGATCGGATCCGTCGGTGGATGGTGAAGTGCCGGAGGAGGTGGATCTTGCGGATTTTCGGATGGTGAGCGGCCGCCCCCAAGGCAACTAGGGGCGGACACTCCGTGATCCATCCAGGAGCCTGCCGCAGTGGCCGCTGCGGTGGGCTCCACCTCTTGGGTGTGATGGTGAGCGGCCGGCCCCACGACAACTAGGGGCGGACACTCCGTGATCCATCCAGGAGCCTGCCGCAGTGGTCCCTGCGGCCGACCCCACCTGTCTCCGTAAGGTACCCGCGCCGCGCCGCGCATGCCACCAGCCCCGGAGCCCGTCACACCCGCGCGCCCCCCTTCACCACCGACGCGCCGCCCGCCGCACACCGCCGGACTCAGTGCGCCGCCTTCTTGGCGCCCGTGAACGCGACGTACGCGGCGATCGCGAAGAACAGGAACGTCAGCGGGTCCGCGTCCGCCTTCCATGCCTGCTGGACGACGCCGAAGTGCTGGAAGATGACCTCGTTGAAGCTGAGCGAGGTCTCCTTGGCGCCGATCACGGCCTCGCCGACCAGCTGGCCGACGTAGACGGCACCCAGCGACAGCACCGCGCTCGCCACCGGCAGCACGGGGTTGCGCCCACCGAGGCGCCCCGCCGCGAGGCCGATCAGGAAGCCGACGCCGACCGCCGCCCAGCCGATCTCGTGCTTGGTCGCGCCGATGATCGCGCCGTAGACACCGGCCGCGACCACGGCCGCGCCGAACGCGGCCAGCAGGCCGAGGCCGATGTTGTTCTTCACCGGGGCGGGCGGGGGCGCGTAGGGGACACCCGGCGCCGGAGGCGGCGGTACGGCGGTGTCCGACTGGGGCTGCGGCGGCGGAGTTGGCTGGGTCATGACAGAGATCCCCCCACGGGATGGAACGAACGGATGGTGACGCGGAGAAGCGCGCGCACGACTGTGCGGCAACGGTGGAGGGAGACTAACAGGAGGGACTGACAGTACGACCAGCGAATTTGGCCCCCGCTTTGCCCTCAGAGGCGGTGTGCCGCCCCTGTCGGCGCCGCTCCCCTTGTGTCCAGGAGCAGTTGGGCCTTCACCGACAGGCCCTGGAGGTCGTACGTGCGGTGCTGCTGGAGCAGGATCGTCAGGTCGGCGTCGGCCGCCGCCTCGTAGAGGCTGTCCGCGCGCGGGACCGGGCGGTCGAGGACGTTCCAGGACGGGACGTACGGGTCGTGGTAGCTGACGGAGGCGCCGAGTTCCATCAGGCGGGTCGCGATCTCGCGCGCGGGCGTGCCCTGTTGGTCGGCGAGGTCCGGCTTGTACGTCACGCCGAGGAGCAGGACGCGGGCGCCCCGCGCCGACTTGCCGTGCTCGTTGAGGAGGGTGGCGGCGCGCTGGACGACGTAACGGGGCATCTGGCTGTTGACCTGCTGGGCCAGTTCGACCATGCGCAGGGTGCGGCCGGCGGGCCCGGTCAGGTCCTGGGGGACGGCGTGGCCGCCGACGCCGGGGCCGGGGCGGAAGGCGTGGAAGCCGAACGGCTTGGTCTCCGCGCAGCGAATGACGTCCCAGAGGTCGACGCCGAGGTCGTGGCAGAGGACGGCCATCTCGTTGACGAGGGCGATGTTGACGTGCCGGAAGTTGGTCTCCAGGAGCTGCACGGTTTCGGCTTCGCGCAGCCCACGCGCGCGTACCACCTTGTCGGTGAGGCGGCCGTAGAAGGCGGCGGCCGACTCGGTGCAGGCGGGGGTCAGGCCGCCGATCACCTTCGGGGTGTTGGCCGGGGTGAAGTCGCGGTTGCCGGGATCCACCCGGCTGGGGGAGTAGGCGAGGTGGAAGTCACGGCCCGCGCGGAGGCCTGAGCCCTCTTCGAGGAGCGGGCGGAGCAGCTCCTCGGTGGTGCCGGGCGGGACCGGCGACTCCAGGATGACCGTGGTGTGCGGGCGCAGCTGGGCCGCGAGGGTGCGGGCGGCCGACTCCAGCTGGGTGAGGTCGAGGCCGCCGTCGGCGCCGCGCGGGGTGGGCGCGCAGATGACGGCGGTGCGGACACGGCCGAGCTCGGCGGGGCCGGTGGCGTGCCGGAAGCCCTCCGAGAGCATCCGGCGCAGATCGGCCGCGCTGAGCGAGCCGGGCTCGGGGCCCGTCTTGTAGCCGACCGTGGGGATGCCTGCGGCCACGGCGGCCTGGGCCAGGGGCAGGCCGAACGGGCCGAGTCCGATGACGGCGAGATCTGCGGGCATGGCGTGGGCCGTCCTTCCCAGTAACCGAAGCGGGGCAGGTGCGCAAGCCCGGTGGACTGGATGAGCGAGCGCAATGTCAGACTAGGAGTAAATATGACCGTTATGCGGGATTGGTCGACTGTGTTTTCCGGCGGTCCCGGGAAAGTTGTCCACAGGGTGGAGGCGAGTGGTGGCTGAAGCCGGGCAAGCCGGTCAGAATTTGGGCATGGGGGATAGGAACCGGGCTTCGCCCGACGGGTGCGGCCGACGCTACCGATAGCGGGAGGCAGCGGTGAGGACAGCGACACTGGGGCCGGCGCAGCGTGCCGAGTCACTGGCGGGAATGGCCGAGCGCGAGCTGGACGTGCTGGTGGTGGGCGGCGGCGTGGTCGGTGCCGGCACCGCCCTCGACGCCGTGACACGCGGCCTGTCGACGGGGCTGGTGGAGGCGCGAGACTGGGCGTCGGGCACCTCCAGCAGGTCCAGCAAGCTGATCCACGGCGGGCTGCGCTATCTGGAGATGCTCGACTTCGCCCTCGTACGGGAGGCGCTGAAGGAGCGCGGGCTGCTGCTGGAGCGGCTCGCCCCGCATCTGGTGAAGCCGGTGCCGTTTCTGTACCCGCTGCAGCACAAGGGCTGGGAGCGGTTGTACGCCGGTTCGGGCGTCGCGCTCTACGACGGGATGTCGATGGCCCGCCGACACGGGCGCGGGTTGCCGACACACCGTCATCTGACCCGCCGTCACGCCCTGCGCGTGGCGCCCGCCTTGAAGAAGGACGCCCTGGTCGGGGCCCTGCAGTACTACGACGCCCAGATGGACGACGCCCGTTACGTGGCGACGTTGGTGCGCACGGCCTCCTCGTACGGCGCGAAGGTCGCCAACCGTGCGCGCGTGACGGGATTCCTGCGCGAGGGCGAGCGGGTCGTCGGCGCGCGTGTGCAGGACGTCGAGGGGGGCGGCGAGTACGAGATCCGCGCGAAGCAGATCGTCAACGCGACGGGTGTGTGGACCGACGACACGCAGGGGATGGTGGGCGAGCGCGGGCAGTTCCATGTCCGCGCCTCCAAGGGCATCCACCTGGTCGTGCCCAAGGACCGCATCACCTCCTCGAGCGGCCTGATCCTGCGCACCGAGAAGTCCGTCCTCTTCGTCATCCCCTGGGGCCGGCACTGGATCATCGGCACGACCGACACCGACTGGGACCTCGACAAGGCGCACCCGGCCGCGTCCAGCGCGGACATCGACTATCTGCTGGAGCACGTGAACTCGGTCCTCGCGGTGCCGCTCACCCGGGACGACGTGCAGGGCGTGTACGCGGGGCTGCGGCCCCTGCTGGCGGGCGAGTCGGACGCGACCAGCAAGCTGTCGCGCGAGCACACCGTGGCGCATCCGGTGCCGGGGCTGGTGGTCGTGGCTGGCGGCAAGTACACGACGTACCGGGTGATGGCCAAGGACGCGGTGGACGAGGCCGTGCACGGGCTCGACATGCGGGTCGCCGAGTGCGTGACGGAGGACGTACCGCTGCTCGGCGCCGAGGGGTACCGGGCGCTGTGGAACGCGCGGGCGCGGATCGCGGCGCGGACCGGCCTGCACACGGTGCGCGTGGAGCACCTGCTGAATCGATACGGCGCGATGGCGGAAGAAGTTCTGGACCTCATCGTCGCCGACTCGTCGCTCGGTGAGCCCATGCCGGCGGCCGACGACTATCTGCGCGCCGAGATCGTCTACGCCGCCTCGCACGAGGGCGCCCGGCACCTGGACGACGTCCTGACCCGGCGGACGCGTATCTCCATCGAGACCTTCGACCGGGGGACGCGCAGTGCGCGGGAGGCGGCCGAGCTGATGGCGCCCGTGCTGGGCTGGGACAAGGACCAGATCGAGCGCGAGGTCGAGCACTACGAGAAGCGGGTGGAGGCCGAGCGGGAGTCGCAGCGGCAGCCCGACGATCTGACGGCGGACGCGGCGAGGCTTGGGGCGCCGGACATCGTGCCGCTGTGAGGCATTTTCGGGCGGTGGTCCCGAGATCACCCGAACGAGTGTCGTGAACCGGGATCTTCGTTCGGAACCCGGCCGTTCTACGGAGTGCGAGGGCAGAACTCGGCGGCGAGCAAGGCCGGTTCGAGGTCGGGGTCTGTGATCGCCGTCGTGTTCACACGGAAGGTGAGGACGCGTCGGCCGTCGACGGTGGCTGCGGTGCGCACGTAGCTGCCGATGATGCGGCCGTTGTGCCCCCACACCGTGATCCCGCACGACAGCTTCTCGGGAAACAGGCCCATGCCGTACAGGCCGTGTGCGGTACGGGTGTCGCGCATCTCGCGCAGCCAGCGCGAGGGGAGCAGTCGCCCGCCGAGCAGCGCCGCGTAGAAGCGGTCCAGGTCGGCGAGCGTGGTCACCAGCTCGCCCGCGGCTCCGGCCACCCGCGGGTCGAGCTCGGTGACATCGGTTCCGTCGGCGGTGTAGGCGCGGCCGTGCGGGGAGGGGAGGGATGTGCGCGAGCCGGGGAAGGAGGTGCCCGTCAGCCCCAGTGGAGCGATGATGCGCCGCTCGGCCTCGGCGGCGTAGGAGTCGCCGGTGACCTGCTGGATGACCATGCCGAGCAGCACGTAGTCGGTGTTCGAGTAGGAGAAGCGGCCGGGGTCGGCCGGAGGGTGGGTGAGTGCGATGCGTACGGCCTGAAGCGGGGTGACGGGGACCATGCCCCTGGTGTCCAGGGTGAAGTCGTTCAGGCCGCTGGTGTGGGTGAGCAGCGAGCGCAGGGTCATCGTGCGGCCGTCGTTGCCCGCGCCGCGCACCAGGCCGGGCAGGTACTGCTCGACCGTGTCGGACAGTGACAGCCGGTGCTCGGCGGCCAGTTGGAGGACGAGGGTCGCGATGAAGGTCTTCGTGACGCTGCCGGCGCGGAAGTGGTCGGAGCGGGCGATGCCGTGGCCGGCCTGGGCGTAGTGGGTGCCGGAACCGTCGCGGGCGAGCAACGCGGCGGCAGGCGCGCCACCGTGGGTGACCAGCAGGGGGAGGAGTGTGTCGGGGGTCGGTGCCGCGGGTGCGGAGGAGGCCGGGGCCAGGGCGAGCAGCGCGAGGGACACGGGCAGGGCCAGCAGTGTCGTCAGTGGCGGCATCGCGGGGGTCCTTCCTTGTCGCGGGCCATCATGCAGGGCGCAAGGAGGGGCGGTTCATCCGGGTCCGGATGCTGAGCGGGGGCTTTGAGGCAGTTGTGCGGGATCCGTCGGGTCGGACGGGAGGCAGCGGAGCCGTCGAACCGGCGTACGGGGCCCGGCGCGGGGCCAGGGGCACCCTGGGCGTCGGGCACTTGTCGGGTGAGGGACAATGGAGGCTCTGTCAGGGCAGGTTGCATGAGGGGACGCATGTCGGAGGCGGAGCGGGCGGGCACATCTCGTCAGGACACTCGTCAGGACAAGAGCGAGCGTCTCCTCGCCGGGCGGTACCGGCTGGGAGGAGTGCTCGGCCGAGGCGGCATGGGCACGGTGTGGCGGGCCGAGGACGAGACCCTGGGCCGGACGGTCGCCGTCAAGGAGCTGCGGTTCCCGTCGAACATCGACGAGGAGGAGAAGCGCCGGCTGATCACGCGGACGCTGCGCGAGGCCAAGGCGATCGCGCGGATCCGCAACAACAGTGCGGTGACGGTCTTCGACGTCGTCGAGGAGGACGACCGGCCGTGGATCGTGATGGAGCTCGTCGAGGGCAAGTCGCTCGCCGAGGTCATCCGGGAGGACGGTCTGCTGGAGCCGAAGCGGGCGGCCGAGGTGGGGCTGGCCATTCTCGACGTGCTGCGTTCGGCGCACCGCGAGGGCATCCTGCACCGTGATGTGAAGCCGTCCAACGTCCTGCTGGAGCACGACACCGAGCGGGTCGTGCTCACCGACTTCGGTATCGCCCAGGTCGAGGGCGACCCGTCCATCACCTCGACCGGCATGCTCGTCGGCGCGCCCTCCTACATCTCCCCGGAGCGGGCCCGCGGGCACAAGCCGGGTCCCGCGGCCGACCTGTGGTCGCTCGGCGGGCTGCTGTACGCGGCGGTCGAGGGTGTGCCGCCGTACGACAAGGGTTCCGCGATCGCGACGCTGACCGCGGTGATGACGGAGCCGTTGGAGGAGCCGAAGAACGCCGGGCCGCTGAAGGACGTCATCTACGGGCTGCTCACCAAGGACCCGGCGAAGCGGCTCGACGACGCCGGTGCGCGGGCCATGTTCAACGCCGTGATCCACGCGCCCGACCATAAGGAGAGCGAGCCGGAGCCGACGGACGCGACGAAGGTCGTGCCGATCCCGGTGCAGCCCGACCGGTCGTCGGGCAAGGGCGGTTCCGGCGGCAAGCGCGGCGAGGAGGCGGCGGAGAAACTGCGCGGGGCGCTGCGCTCCGTGCGGAAGAAGGCTGTGGCGGCCGGATCGGCGTCCGCGTCCCGTGGCAAGCCGGGGAGTGGTACGGCGGGTTCGGGGACCGCGGGTTCCACGTCCGCGTCGGACAAGGCCGGGTCCGGCGGGGCGTCGGGTACGGCGACTCCGACTCCGTCTGCTTCTGCCGCTCCTCCTGTTCCCCCGGCTCCCCCGGCTCCCCCGGCTCCCCCGGCTTCCTCTGCTGGGCCTCGGCCTTCTGCGCCGTCCGTTTCGTCGCCGTCGTCCTCGGCGTCGTCCTCGTCCTCAGCGGCGGCTTCGTCCGGCGGGAGGGCCGCTTCGGGGGCCGAGGCCTCCTCGGGTTCCTCGGCCGCCTCGGCTTCTTCGGGTTCTGTTCCTGGCGGCTCCGCGGGGCAGGAACGCACGACGCCGGGGGCGAACGCGCAGGCGGGCAAGCCGAGTTCGGGGTGGCCCGTGATGACGCCGCCGGATCTGCCGCCGCGGCCCGTGCCCCGGGCGCCGATCACCGATGTGGTGCCGAAGCGCACGCTGGTGATCATCGTGGTGGGTGTCCTGGTCGTGGTGCTCGGCATCGTGCTGGCGCTGACGCTGGGCGACGACGGCAGTTCCGACAACGGTGCCAAGAGCGGTGGCGGCAAGGTCGTGGCGAGTTCGTCCTCGGGTGCCGACACCAAGGAGGACAAGAGCGGCGGCACCCGGACGGGCGGGGGTTCGACGCAGTCCTCGGCGGCCTCCGCGGACGAGGGCACGCCCAGCAACAGCCCGAGCGCGTCCGGCGGCAGCGGTGCCGAGGCGGGCGGTTCGTCCGGGGGCGACGGCGCGGTGGCGAAGACGTACAAGGGGAGCCAGGGGTACTCGATCGGGTTGCCCAAGGGCTGGAGCTATCAGTCGACGGGGGCCGCGGGGGACCGGTTCACCGGGCCCGACGGGCAGAAGCTGCTCGTCGCCTGGACATCCACGCCCAAGGGTGACCCGGTGGCCGACTGGAAGAACCAGGAGCGCTACATGACGCGCTCCCAGTACACGAAGATCAGAATAGAGTCGGTGGACTACCGCGGCTGGAACACGGCCGACTGGGAATTCACCTATGTGGAGAGCGGGACGAAGTACCGGACGATCGACCGGGGGTTCGTCGTGAACGGCCATCTCGGGTATGCGCTGATGTACACCGCGAAGGCTGACAATTGGGACAGTGGCCTGCGTAAGGACACGTGGAAGACGCTCGCGAAGACGTTCGAACCGAAGTCGTAAAGAGACTGTTCCCGTGTTGGGACCCTGAGATCCGGCAAGCCCACTTTGCCAGTTGCCTCCGGCACGTATCGTGAAGGCTTGCGGACCGTACGCATCCGGGTATGCGTTCACAACGGTGCGCAAGGCGAACGGAATTGACCAACCGGGCGGCTGAGGGAGGCAACGTGGACGACTATGCGGGTCGGGTTCTCGCCGACCGCTACCGCCTGCCGCTGCCGCCCTCCGACGAGTACGAACTCACCGAGACCCGCGCCTTCGACACGTACAGCGGGCAGGAAGTCCTGGTCCGGCAGGTGCCGTTGCCGGAGGTCGTCGAGGCGGAGGTGCTCGACGCGGAGGGGCTGCCCGACGGGTTCACGGCACGCAGGCCTGCGGCACGGCCGGGGACACGGCGGCCGACCGATCCTGCCGTGCGGCGGGCGGTCGAGGCCGCCCAGGCCGCCGCTCGAATACCCGACCATCCGCGGCTCGACCAGGTCTTCGACGTGTTCGCCGAGGGCGGGTCGCTGTGGATCGTGAGCGAGGTGGTGGCCGCGCGGTCGCTCGCGACGCTGCTCGCCGACAAGCCGCTGACGCCGTATCGCGCGGCCGAGGTCGCCTCCGACGTCCTCATGGCGTTGCGCGTGCTGCACGCCCACGGCTGGGTCCACCGGAACATCACCGCCCGTACGGTGCTCGTCTGCGACGACGGCCGCGTGATGCTGACCGGCCTCGCGGTGGGGGCGGCGGAGGAGGCGCTGTGCGGGTATGACCCGGTGCCGGTGGAGGACGGTGACGGGGGGATCGGTGCGAGCGGGGGCCCGGGTGGGCCGGGTTTCCAGGGCGGGCATGTAACTCGGAGTGGTCAGGGTGGGGTTGGCGCGCCCGGTGTGCAGGGCGGGCCGGGGACTCGCGGGGGCCAGGGGCCCCAAGGAGGCGCCGGCGGCGGGCCTGTCGGCGCCGGCGGTCTCGGTGCGGCCGGAGGGCAGGGCGGGTCCGGCTCGCCCGGTGGCCTGGTCGCGCAGAGCGGCGTCGGTGCTGTCGATCCCGTGGCCGCGCGGAGTGCGGCCATCAGGGCGCGTACAGCCGGAGGGCTGCCCGGGACCGAGGCGGACACCGCCAACGGCAGTGACGGGAGCGGGGCGTTCGCGCCCAAGGCGCTCGAGAGCGGCGGGGACGTCAGGGCCGCGCGGGCCGGGGCGATCGCCGCGTATCGGGCGGGCGCCCGCGCCGCCGCCCGGGTCCAGGAGGCACAGAACGGCAGGGCAGCGCTCCCCGGGGCCCGCCCGACACCCGACGGCCCGGCCGCGTTGGCGAACGGGTCGGCACAGCCGTACCCGGCGGGCGGGGATCTGGAGGCGACGCATCCCGGGGGTGCGGGGCAGTCGTACCCGGGCGACGACCCGGCCGCCCTGGCCAACGGGTCGGCACAGCCGTACCCGGGCGACGGTGGCGTGGGCGCGGCCCAGCCGTACCCCGCCGACGGCAGCGGGCCCGCAGTGCACCCCAACGGCACAGCACAGCCGTATGCCTCCGGCGAGGGCGTCGAGAGCATGCCCGGTACCACCGCGCCGCCGGGCCGAATAGCCGACCCCTATGGCGTGGGCGGTGCCTCCTGGCACGGGGCGACGCCGCGAGGCGGTGTGGGCGACGGGGCTGCGGCGCAGAGCGAAACCGCAGGACACGGTCCCGCAGCGCAGGGTGGCCCGGCAGGACAGAGTCCCGCAGGGCAAGGTGTTCCCGGGCGGCAAGGCGGTCCGACAGCACTGCCTCCCGGCAGCGACAGCTTCGGCGGCCGAGGCGGCGCCGGCGCCGATTTCGCGCACCCCGGCATCCCGCAGGACATGGGCGACCCGGCCACGTCCGGCGTCCCCGCACCCGGTCTCGGCACGGCTCCCCCGGCGGGGCTGCCGAACGCCCCGGGGTTCGGCGCGGCGCCGGAAAGCCGTGGGTCGGCCTCAGGCTTCGGCGCCTCTCCGACACCCGGCGGTTCGGCCTCCCAGGGGGCGCCGTCGGCACCCGGCGGTTCGGCCTCAGGCTTCGGCGCTCGCCCCGCGGGCGGTGTGCCGGCCCCGGATCTCGGCGCGTCCCACCCTTCCGACTCCCACCCTTCCGCCTCCCTCCCACCTGCCTCCAACGCCCCTGCCTTGGACGCGCCCGCGCCTGGCCCACCCGCCTCCGCCCACCCGTACCCTGGCGCCCCGGCCCCCGCGCCCGGCGCCTCCGCGACCCCATACGCGGGCGCCCCCGCGCCCTCTCACCCCGGCGCACCCATTGCCCCGGCCCCCGCGCCCGGCGCCTCCGCAACCCCCTACCCCGGCTCTCGCCAATCCGCCCCCACCCCCCAACCCCCCACCCGCTGGACCGACTTGGTGGCCGGTACCCCCGGTCCACCCCGTGGCCCCGCCACCGCGCTCGCCGCCGAGCGGGCCCGGCAGGCGCGTATGGCTGTCGTCGGGCCCGTGACCGAGCGGTGGGCACCTGAGCAGGCCGGTCCGGTGCATGAGAACTGGCAGTTGGCGGCGCCGATCGGGCCCGCGACGGATCTGTGGGCACTCGGGGCGTTGTTGTTCCGGGCCGTGCAGGGGCATGCGCCGTATCCCGAGGAGTCGACCGCCGAGCTTGTGCAGATGGTGTGTGCCGAGCCGCCCGCCTTCGCCGAGGAGTGCGGGCCGTTGCGGCCTGTGGTCGAGTCCTTGTTGCGCCAGGACCCCACCGAGCGGCTCGACTTCGAGGAGTTGCGAGGGTGGCTGCGGTCGCTCGTGCGGTCGGCGCCCGAGCCGGAGGCCGGCGCGCATGTCGTCGCCGCGCCGCCCGCCGACCCCAGCCGGCTGCCCATCGTCCGGCGGCGTGGGGAACTCGTACGTCGGCGACGGGCCGGGCTGCCCGCCACCACCCCGCACGGGCGGCACAAGCGGGCCAAGGAGCAGGCGGGTTCGCCGCGCCGGCTCGGCCGGACCCTGCTTCTGCTGATCCTGCTCCTGCTGGGCGGCGCGATCGCGTACGCCATGCTGTTCATGCCGAAGGCGGGGGAGGACGGCGCGGCCGGCAGCAGTGAGCGGACCGGGGCCAACGGGGCCGTGAGTCCCGCGCCCGTGCAGTCCGACAAGGGGAGTGCCAGCAGTAAGCCGTCGCACGGGCAGTCCTCGCCCAGTCCCACGGAGAGCCCCTCCTCGTCCGCCGGGGCCACCGAGACGCAGACCACCGACCCCGCCTCGGGGTTCACCCTGCGCAAGGACCCCGAGGGGTTCCAGGTCGCCGTGGCCAAGGGGTGGTCGCGGGCGGGCAAGAACGCCTGGAACCAGGTGGTTTTCTCGAAGGGTGACTACCAGCTGATCATTGTCGCCGGGCGGGACGGCGCCGTCACCTACGGCAGCGACCCCATGGCGTACCAGCGCGACGAGGAGCACGAGCTGCAGCCGTACCGCAGCTCCAGCTGGGCCACCGCGACCGGCCTGCGGACCATCACGGTGGGGACGCGGGTCATGGCCGAGGGACAGTTCACCTGGACGGACGGCAGCGGGCGCGACCTGTACGTACGCAACCTCGCGATCCTCATCAACGGGCGCTATCACGTCGTACAGGTGCGGGGGCCCGAGTCCCAGCGGGACGAGGTGACCAGGCTCTACGAGCAGGCGTCCTCGACCTACACCTATACCGGCTGAGACGATCCCCTGTACCGGCTGAGACCTTCCCCTCACGCTGAGTGCCGTCCCTCGAACAGTTCCCGGTCGGCGTCCGAAGCGACAACCGTCACAGTGCTGTGTCCTTGGGACCCCGCTTGTTCCCTGAGGGTGGTCCAGTCCTTAGTCTGACCCTGTCAAGAGCATTGCGGGGCAACGTGAATCAGATGCAGGGCCAGCTTGTCGCGGGCCGCTACCGGCTCGCCGACTCGATCGGCAGCGGCGGCATGGGCCGCGTGTGGCGTGCGCACGACGAAGTGCTGCACCGGGCCGTCGCGATCAAGGAGCTGACCGCGGCGCTCTATGTGTCCGAGAGCGATCAGGAGCGGTTGCTCGCGCGTACGCGCGCCGAGGCGCGGGCGGCTGCCCGGATCAACCACTCCGCCGTCGTCACCGTCCATGATGTGCTCGAACACGACGGTCGGCCGTGGATCGTCATGGAGCTCGTCGAGGGGTACTCGCTCGCCGACGCGGTGAAGGAACGCGGGCGCGTCGAGCCCGCCGAGGCCGCGCGGATCGGGCTGTGGGTGCTGCGGGCGCTGCACGCCGCGCACTCCGCCGGCGTCCTGCACCGCGATGTGAAGCCGGGCAACGTCCTCATCGGACACGACGGGCGCGTCCTGCTCACCGACTTCGGCATCGCCCAGATCGAGGGCGACACGACGATCACCCGCACCGGCGAGGTCGTCGGCTCCGTCGACTACCTCGCCCCCGAGCGCGTCCGCGGCCATGACCCGGGCCCCGCCTCCGACCTGTGGGCCCTCGGCGCGACGCTGTACACGGCGGTGGAGGGCAGGTCGCCGTTCCGCCGCACCTCACCGCTCGGCACGATGCAGGCGGTCGTCGAGGAGGACGCCGCCGAGCCGCAGTACGCCGGTCCGCTCGGGCCCGTCATGGCCGCGCTGCTGGCCAAGGACCCCGCCGCACGGCCCTCCGCGGCCGAGGCCGAGCAGATGCTCGCCGAGGTGGTGGAGGGGCGGCGCTCGAACGCGGCCCAGGCGTATGTGCACACCCGGCATGGCGCCGTGGGCTACGACACGGGGGCCACCGGAACGGGCCCGCAGACGTTCGGCAACACGCCGTATCCGCCGGTCACCGGGCCGACCTCGATCGGCCCGACCGGCATGGGCCCGGGGCAGCCGGGAGGCACCGGACCTGTCGCCGCACCGCAGCCCGCCCGCAAGCGCCGGCGCCTGCGCACCTTCCTCCTGGTGGTGGCTCTCGCGGCGATCGTCGGCGGTGGCGGAGCCGTGGCGCTGCAGCAGTGGGACCAGAACAGCAGGTCGGACGGTGGCACCGGGACCTCCTCCGCGTCGGGGAGTCCGTCGCCGAGCGGCTCGCCGACCGGGAGTGCCCACGGAACCCTTCCCGCCAACTGGCAGGCGTACGACGACCCCTGGGGCTTCACCGTCTACCTGCCCAAGGGGTGGACGCGGAGGGTCGTCGGTATCGACGGCGACCTGCGGCAGGTCGACTACACGCCGGACAACGAGAAGCACTTCCTCCGCATCGCCATCGACACCTCACCCGACTTCACCAACGCCTACGACCACCAGAAGAGCCTGGAGCAGCAGCTCAAGCAGCGGTTCGCCGACTTCAAGACCGTGCGGATGGAGGAGAACACCTACCGCGACCGCCCCGGCTCCCTGTGGGACGCCACCTGGACCGCGCCGGCCAACGGCACCAAGTTCCCCGGGCCGTGGCGCGCGATCGAGGAGACGTACTTCTCGCCGGAGGGCACCGAGTACGCGCTGTACATGGCCTCGCCGGCCGACGACTGGGCGAAGACCAGCAAGCAGTTCAAGTCGGTGCTGCAGGGCTGGCAGGAGAAGACCACGCGGTAACGGGCCGGGATCCGGCCGGGTTGGCCGGTCGGCGCCCCGGAGCCGGGGCGTCCGGTGCGGCATGATGGGGCGCATGGGGACCGAGGGGGCAGGCGTCCGTGTCATCGCGGGCCGGTATCGGCTCGAGGCACGGCTCGGGCGCGGCGGTATGGGCGTGGTGTGGCGGGCGACCGACAAGCTGCTCGGCCGGCAGGTCGCCGTCAAGGAGATACCGCTCGACCTCGACGACACGCTCTCCGAGGAGGAGGCCCGGCGCCAGCGCGACCGCACCCTGCGTGAGGCGCGTGCCGTGGCCCAGCTGCGCCACCCGCACATCATCGTCGTCCACGACGTGGTCGAGCACGACGAACGCCCGTACATCGTCATGGAGTTGATCGACGGCGGCTCGCTCGCCGACCGCATCTCGGCACGCGGCCCGCTCGACGCGCGCGAGACCGCCCGGATCGGCGTCGGCCTGCTGAGCGCGCTGCGTACCGCCCACGCGGCCGGCGTACTGCACCGGGACATCAAGCCGGCCAACGTCCTGCTGGAGTCCGGCACCGACCGGGTCGTCCTCACCGACTTCGGCATCGCGCAGGTCGCGGGCGCCACGACGCTCACCGAGACCGGCTCCTTCGTCGGCTCGCCCGAGTACACGGCCCCGGAGCGGATGTCCGGTGCCCGGACCGGCCCGGAGTCCGACCTGTGGTCGCTCGGCGCGCTGCTGTGCACGGTCCTGAGCGGTGAGTCCCCTTTCCGGCGCGACTCGTTGGGCGGCATCCTGCACGCCGTCGTCTTCGACGAGATCCGGCCGCCCGCACAGGCCGAGCCCCTCCTGCCCGTCGTACGGGGCCTGTTGGAGCGCGATCCGGACCGGCGGCTGGACGCGGAGCAGGCCGAGCGGATGCTGCGTGCCTTCCGTGAGACGGGTGTCACCCCAAAGGTGCCGCCGTCCGGCTACACACCGACCCAGCGGAACGTGCCCCGTCCGCCTCCTCCTCCGGCTCCGGCCCCAACTCCAACTCCCGCTCCGGCCCCGACCGTCGAGACCCGGCGCTCCACCCGGGGCGTGCTGGTGTCCGCGCTGCTGGTCGCCGCGATGGCCGGGGCGGGTGTGTCGGCGGCCGCGCTGCTGATGAACCGGGACGGGGGCGACGGCGGTGGTACGCCGGGGAGCTCGGCGCCGCGGACGTCGGTGAGCACGACGGCATCCGGAACATCCGGCCCGTCCGGAACATCCGGTCCATCCAGCCCGTCCGGTACGGCGACCTCGGCGCCGCCCGCCTCCACCCCGACCGGCCCCTCGGCGCCCTCCGGCTACCGCGTCGCCGACGACCCCGCCGGTTTCTCCCTCGCCGTACCGCAGGACTTCAGCCGCAAGCCCCAGGGCGAGCGCGTCTTCTACCTGTCGCCGGGCGGGACCTTCCGCCTCGGCATCAAGGTCGTCGACCCGGATCCGGACGGCCCGCTCGCGGTGATGAAACGCTCGGCCGCCGAGGGCCCGGACACCAACCCCGGCTACCACGACGGCAAGGTCACCTCCACCACGCACGACGGACACCCCGCCGCCCTCTGGGAGTTCAGCTGGAACGGCTTCAGCACGGCGGAGGGTCCCCGGCACACCTACGACCTGTGCTGGGAGGAGGGCGGGCGGATGTACGACGTGTGGGTGTCGGCGCCGGTCGGGAAGGTGCGGGAGGCGAAGGAGTACTTCGACGTGGCGCTGGACACGTTCGTGGCCACCTAGGGACGGTCACGATGGTCACGGGTCTGTGACCGGAAAGCGTTCCCTGTGGATACGGGAGCGGTTGGCGCGATATGGATGGACCCATGAGCAGCAACGGGGGAGCCCCGCACGGGTCCGACGAGCCGACGAGTTTCGTTCTGCAACCGCCGAGCCCGCCTGCGGCCGGTCCGGTGCCCGGCAACCCTTATGCGGTGCCCGCCCCGGCGGCCCCGGCCGAGGACGCCGGCGTCGGACGGCTGATCGCAGGCCGCTACCGCCTGTTGAGCAAGCTCGGGCACGGCGGTATGGGCACGGTGTGGCGGGCGAAGGACGAGACGGTCGACCGGGAGGTCGCCGTCAAGGAACCCCGCGTCCCCGACCACCTTCCCGAGCGGGAACGCGCCAACGCCTTCGAGCGCATGCGGCGGGAGGCACGCGCCGCGGCCCGCCTCGACCACCCGGCCGTGGTCAATGTGCACGATGTCGCCGTCGTGGACGGCCGGCCGTGGATCGTGATGGAGCTGGTGCAGGGCCGTTCGCTGGGCAGCGCGCTGCAGGAGGGCACGCTCGACGCGCGCGAGGCGGCCCGGATCGGCCTGGAGGTGCTCGGCGCGCTGGAGGCCGCGCACGCGGCGGGCATCCTGCACCGTGACGTCAAACCGGACAACGTCCTTCTCGGCCGCTACGACCGCGTCGTCCTCACCGACTTCGGCATCGCCCAGATCGAGGGCGAGACCAACCTGACGGACACCGGCGGCTTCGTCGGCTCGCCCGAATACATCGCGCCGGAACGGGTGTTGGGTCAGCGTCCGGGCCCGGCGTCGGACCTCTGGTCGCTGGGCGTGGTGTTGTACGCGGCGACCGAGGGCGTCTCCCCGTTCCGCCGCAGCAACACACCGGCCACGCTTCAGTCGGTCCTCAACGCGACCCCGGCCGCGCCGGCCACGGCGTCCGGCCCGCTCGCCGAGCTGATCACGGGCCTGTTGGAGAAGGACCCGGCGCGTCGGCCGAACGCCGCGAGGGTCCGCGCCCTGCTGGAGGCGGCCGCGAACCCGCCCGTCCCGGAGCCGACACAGCCCATGCGGTACGTGAACGGCGGTGCCCAGGGCGGCATCACGCTCAGACTCGGCCGCAGGACGCTGTTCGGCGGAGGTGTGGCCGCGGTGGTCGCGGCCGCGCTGGCGTATGTGCTGATCGCGAACCCGTTCGCGGGCCCGTTGCCCGACGGCTGGAAGAAGCGGCATGAGCAGGATGTCACCGCGACCCTCGCCGTCCCGCCCGAGTACCGCAGAACCGTGCCGGACCGGAAGACGGACAACGCCCACTGGGTGGCGTTCACCGACCCGAGCGGTGCCATCTCCATCGGCCTGACGGTGACGCGCAAGGCCGAGGACACCTCGGACACCATCAAGGACTCGGCCGCGGCGCAGATGTACGACGACAACGGCACGTTCAAACAGTCCGGCGACTACGCCCTCCAGATGCCCGAGGGTGCGAAGACCGACACGGAACCCACCGTCCCGTACCACGGCAGGAAGGCCGCCGAGACCACGGTCACCTACGACACCGACGACTCCCAGAACCCGCTCCCGCGCGAGGTGAAGATCTTCTACTACAAGTCCGGGGCGGGCGACATGTACAAGCTGACGGTCGTCTATCCGGGCAAGGGCGACTTCCTGGCACGCGGGCGCGAGGTGGCGAAGGCGGCGATCGGGAACATCGAGTTCGACAAGCTCTGACGGCGCCGTAACCCCCGCAACACCCGCCCCGCGTCGACAAGGCGACGCCCCGCACGGTAGGCATGGGGCATGAGCGAAGGCGGCGAACATACGCGCGTAGGTCGGTTGCTCGGCGGGCGCTACCGGCTGACCGAGCGCATCGGCTCCGGCGGCATGGGCACCGTGTGGCAGGCCTACGACGAGCTCGTGGAGCGGGACGTCGCCGTCAAGGAGCCCCGGCTGCCCGGCGATCCGGAGGACGAGCACCGGCAGCGGGCCGCCCACCGCCTCTACCGCGAGGCCCGCGCCGCCGCCCGCGTCGACCATCCGGCCGCCGTCTCCATCCATGACGTGGTGGTGGAGGAGGACGGACTCCCGTGGATCGTCATGGAGTTGATCCGCGGTGAGTCCCTGCACGAGGTGCTCCGGCGCGGTCCGCTGGAGGCCCGGGAAGCCGCCCGTATCGGCCACGCCGTCCTCGGCGCCCTGCGCGCCGCGCACGCCGTCGGGATCGTCCACCGGGACGTCAAGCCCGCCAACGTCCTGCTGGGCGCCCACGACCGCGTGGTCCTCACCGACTTCGGCATCGCCCATGTCCAGGGCGAGGAATCCCTCACCATGAGCGGGGAGTTCGTCGGCTCACTGGAGTTCGTCGCGCCGGAGCGGATGTCGGGGCGCGGTGCCGGGCCGTCCTCCGACCTGTGGTCCCTGGGCGTCCTCTTGTACGCGGCCGTGGAAGGGGCTTCGCCGTTTCGCCGTACGACGGTGGAGTCCACCCTCGCCGCGGTCATCGCCTCCGATCCGCCCGAGCCCCGACAGGCGGGACCCCTCGGGCCGTTGATCTCCGCGCTGTTGGCGAAGGATCCCGAACAACGGCCGGGTGCGGAGGAGGTGGAGGCCGTACTGGAGGCGGTGGCCGAGGGGTGGCCGGTGCCGGAGGTCGCCGCCCGCGGGAGTGGGACAGAACCTCAGGATGTGTCACATCTGCGGGAGTTCGGCGACGACGCGGGGACTGTTCGGCTGGGGGCGGCCTCCGGGGTCGTACGGGAATCCGAGGCGGAGCCGTCGGCCGAACCCGCCGCCACCACCGCGCCCCACCCGGCCCCGACCCCCAGGCGCCCCGCCCTCCGCCGCCGCGCCGCCCTGGCCGCGACCGCCGTCCTCCTCGTCGGCGGTACCTGGTTCGCCGCCTCCTACTTCGGCGACACCGAGAACAGCGCGGCCACCGAGCAGACGGCCACCCTCACGGAGGCGCCGGCCCGCGAAGGGAGCGCCACTCCCAGCACCGCGGGCTGGACCGCGCACCGGCAGCCAGGCATGGACGCCGTTCTCTATCTGCCCAGGCGGTACCGGATGCTCTACCAGACGGACGGGTCCAGCAACGCCACCGGCCTGAGCGTCTACAACGACGGCACCGACGAGACCATCGCGGTCACGTTCATCGGGTGGGGCAAGGCCCCTTCCGCTCCGCTGGCCGAGGCGAAGGAGAACGTGATCGGTATGGAGGGGCACAAGCGGACCAAGGGCCAGTACACCGCCACCACCTTCGACGGCGACAAGGCCGTCTTGTCCGACGTCACCTACGACCCGCACGACAAGCCGGTCCGTGTGCTCCAACTCGTCGTGCGCACCTCCGACGACCGGATGTACCAGCTCCAGGTGCAGATGCCCAAGGGCACCCCGGACGAGAAGCGGGGGACCGCCCTCTTCAAGGGCGCGCGTGACCGCCTGGTGATCGGAAAAAGCTGAACCACCCCGACCCGTCCCCGCCCAACCCCCTGATCAGCGCAAACCTTGCCAGTGACCACTGGCGGCGTGTGTGCAGTCGGTGAAGCCGCGTTACCGACGGGTACCCAAAGGCTCCGCTCCGGCATACCCTGCGCCTCATGACGGAAGCGCATGCCCAGGCCAAGACCGGCACCAACCCCCTCGCCCCCGCCCCGGAGGGCGCCCGTACCGCCGCGGACGTGGTCACCCCCGAGCTGGTCGCCCAGCTGACCAAGGGTGTGGTGGGCTCCGGCCGCACCGCCAACCACACGCCGTTCACCGGCGAGAAGCTGGCCGATCTGCCGGAGTCGACGCCCGAGGACGTGGCGAAGGCCTACGAGGCGGCCCGCAGGGCACAGGCGGTGTGGGCGCAGACGCCGGTACGGCAGCGGGCGGCGGTCCTGCTCCGCTTCCACGACCTGATCCTGGAGCGCCAGGCCGAGGTCCTGGACCTCATCCAGCTGGAGACCGGCAAGGCCCGGCTGCACGCGCACGAGGAGGTCCAGGCCGTCGCCGTCGCGGCCCGTCACTACGGCCGCAAGGCCCCCTCCTATCTGAAGCCGAAGGGGCACACCGGCGCCGTCCCGACCCTGACCAAGGTCACCGAGCTGCGCCATCCGCGCGGTGTGGTCGGCCAGATCGCCCCCTGGAACTACCCGTTGGAGCTGTCGGTCGGCGACGCGCTGCCGGCTTTCGTGGCGGGCAACGCCGTCGTCATGAAGCCGGACACGGAGACCTGCCTCACCGCCCTCTGGGCCCGCGACCTCCTCATCGAGGCGGGCCTCCCCGCCGACGTCTTCCAGGTCGTCCTCGGCGACGGTCCCGTGGTCGGTCCCGAGGTCGTCCGGCATGCCGACTACGTCTCCTTCACCGGCTCGACCCGCACCGGTCGCGAGGTCGCCCAGGGCGCCGCCGCCCGTCTCGTCGGCGTCTCCCTCGAACTCGGTGGCAAGAACGCCATGGTGGTCCTGGAGGACGCCGACATCGAGAAGGCGGCGGCGGGCGCGGTCCGCGCCTGCTTCTCCTCCGCGGGCCAACTCTGCATCTCCATCGAGCGGTTGTACGTCCACGAGTCCATCGCCGACGCCTTCCTGGAGCGCTTCGCCGCCCGTACGAAGTCGATGCGGCTCGGCACGTCCCTCGCCTACGGCGCCGACATGGGCTCGCTGGTGGGGGAGCGCCAACTGGAGACGGTCACCCGGCATGTCGACGAGGCGGTCGCCAAGGGCGCCACGCTCGTCGCCGGCGGTGTCGCCCGACCCGACATCGGCCCGTACTTCTTCGAGCCCACGATCCTCGACGGTGTCACCGAGCCCATGGCGGTCTGCGCCGAGGAGACCTTCGGCCCGGTCGTCTCCATCTACCGTTTCAAGACCGAGGACGAGGCGATCGAGCAGGCCAACTCCACGGCCTACGGCCTCAATTCCTCGGTCTGGACGAAGAACGGCGCCCGCGGCCGCGCGGTCGCCGCCCGCCTGCGCACCGGCACGGTCAACGTCAACGAGGGCTACGCCCCCGCCTACGGCAGCGTCCAGTCCCCGATGGGCGGCATGAAGGACTCCGGCCTCGGCCGCCGCCACGGCTCGGAGGGCATCCTCAAGTACACGGAGGCCCAGACGGTGGCCCAGCAGCGGCTGCTGCCGATGGCGCCGTCGCTGGGGATGGACGACGAGAAGTACGCCGCCTTCATGAGCCGAAGCCTGCGGCTCATGAAGGCATTCCGGTTCCGATAGAGGCCCACGGGGCGCGGGGAACCGCGCGACCAGCCACAACGCACCTGCACGCGAAACTCGACGAGGAGCACCCGTGCCCCAGGACACCTACGATTACGACGTACTAGTCGTCGGCTCAGGCTTCGGCGGCTCCGTAACCGCCCTCCGCCTGACGGAAAAAGGCTACAAAGTCGGTGTCCTGGAAGCCGGTCGCCGCTTCACCCGCGACTCCCTCCCCAAGAACTCCTGGGACCTGAAGAACTACCTCTGGGCCCCCAGGCTCGGCCTGTTCGGCATCCAGCGCATCCACCTGCTGGGCAACGTCATGGTCCTGGCCGGCGCGGGAGTCGGCGGCGGCTCCCTCAACTACGCCAACACCCTCTACGTACCGCCGAAGCCGTTCTTCGACGACCCTCAGTGGCGTGACATCACGGACTGGCAGGAGGAGTTGAAGCCGTACTACGACCAGGCGCAGCGCATGCTCGGCGTACGGCTCAACCCGACGATGACCCCGTCCGACGTCCACCTGAAGTCGGCGGCCGAGAAGATGGGCGTGGGCGACACCTTCCACATGGCCCCGGTCGGCGTCTTCTTCGGCGACGGCAAGGACGCCGGGGGGACGGCGAAGGCGTCACCCGGCGCCGAGGTCGCCGACCCCTACTTCGGCGGCGCGGGCCCGTCCCGCAAGGCCTGCACCGAGTGCGGCGAGTGCATGACCGGCTGCCGCCACGGCGCCAAGAACACCCTCAACGAGAACTACCTCCACCTCGCCGAGAAGGCGGGCGCGGTCGTCCACCCGATGACGACGGTCGTCTCGGTCACGGACGACTCCCAGGGCGGCTACGCCGTCGCCACCCTCCCCACCGACGACCGCCGCAAGTCCTCGACGGGCCGCACCTTCAAGGCCCGCAAGGTGGTCCTGGCCGCCGGCACCTACGGCACCCAGACCCTGCTGCACCGCATGAAGGCGAACGGTCAACTCCCGCACGTCTCCGACAAGCTGGGCGAACTGACCCGCACCAACTCGGAGGCCCTGGTCGGCGCCCAGACCAACGACCGGCGCTACCGCAAGGCCACCGGTGAGGCGAAGGTCGACTTCACGCGCGGAGTCGCCATCACGTCCTCGATCCACCCGGACGAGAACACCCACATCGAGCCGGTCCGCTACGGCAAGGGGTCCAACTCGATGGGCGGCCTGTCGATCCTGCAAGTGCCGTACGCGGAGGGCTCGTCGAGGGTCATGGGGTGGCTGGCCAACGCCGCCCGCCACCCCACCCTCGTGCTCCGCTCCCTCTCCAACCGCCGCTGGTCGGAGCGGACCATCATCGGCCTGGTGATGCAGTCGCTGGACAACTCCCTGACGACGTACCTGAAACCGGACGGTGTCGGCAAGGGCCTGCTCACGGCCCGCCAGGGCCACGGTGCCCCCAACCCCAAACAGATCAGGGCCGCTTCGGAGAGCGCGTCGGCCATCGCCGCCGACATCAACGGCTTCGCCGGCTCCAACGTCGGCGAACTCATGGGCACGCCCCTCACCGCCCACTTCCTCGGCGGCTGCCCCATCGGCGCCTCCCGCGAGACCGGCGTCATCGACCCGTACCACCGTCTCTACGGCCACCCCGGCATCTCGGTCGTCGACGGCGCCGCGGTCTCGGCCAACCTGGGCGTGAACCCGTCCCTCACGATCACCGCCCAGGCCGAGCGGGCGATGTCGTTCTGGCCCAACAAGGGCGAGGAGGACCCGCGTCCGGCGCAGGGAGCGGCCTACGAACGCCTCGCTCCCGTCGAGCCGAAGACCCCGGCCGTCCCCGCGGAGGCGTTCGGCGCGCTGAAGCTGCCGTTCCTGGGGATGCCGACGGTGCCGCCGAAGAAGTGACCCCGCCCCCTGAACGTACGAGAAGGACCCGCACCCCCCTCCGAGTGCGGGTCCTTCTCCTTCTTGCGTGATGTCTCTTCTACGAGCCTTACGGCCGCGGAGCGTTACGCGTTCGAGCCGGCCCTGCGCCGCCGCACCGCGAACACCGCACCCGCACCGGCGACGACGGCGACACCACCGACGAGGCCGATCACCGGGAGCGCGGAGCTGGAGCCGGTCTCGGCGAGGTTGCCGGTCGGCAGGTCGGAGACCTCGCCCTGCGGCTTCTTCACCGACTCCTTGCTGCCGTTGTCGCTCGGGGTGGCGGAGCCCGGGTCGGGGTTGGCCGAACCGGCCTTCAGCACCTCGAAGTCGTACTGTGCCCATCCCTCGGCGATGCAGTCCTGCCCGTCGACGTTGTCGAGGTAGGCGCCGGAGCCGAAGGAGTAGGCGTCGCCGGCCGGGGCCTTGGAGCTGATGCTGACGCGCAGGTCGACGGTCTCGCTCTGGCCGGCCTTCAGCTTGTCGACGTAGAAGAAGTAGTCACCGGCCCAGTCGTCGGAGCCGATGCGGTCCCAGGAGCCGGACTCGGGGTTCTTGAACTCCAGGTCGACGTACGGGCTCAGGAACTTGGCCTCGTCGAGCTCGTAGTTCTCCACCTCGGCGTAGAAGGCGACGCCCTCGACGGTGGTCTTCGCGTCGTTGGTGACGGTCAGCTTGAACTTGTGGAACCCGTCGCCCGCGACGATCTTGCCCGGCAGGCCCTTGATGTCCGCGGAGACCTTGGCGCCGGCGTAGTCCTTGTCGACGTCCTCGCAGAAGGGCACGTCCGGGTCGCTCGGGTCCTCGCTCGGGTCGGCCGACTCGGAGGGCTCGGGCGTGGTCGACTCGCTCGGGGTGCCGCTCGGCGTCGAGGTCGCCGGCGTCGAGTCGGTCGGCGCGGGCGCGGTGTCGGTCGGCACGCCGGTGTCGGTCGGGGTGGAGGACGTCGTGTCCGACGGCGACGCGGACGTCGTCTCGCTCGTGGTGTCCGAGGGTGTGGCCGACGTCGTGGTCGTGTCGTCGGCGAACGCGGCCGGCGCGGACATCAGCGTGAGGGGAGCGAGGACCGCGGTCGCGGCTGCCACACCCATGGCACGGCGAAGCTTCATTGAAAAACCTCAAGGGAGTCCAGTGTGGAGGGCTCCGCGTGTGGGGCGCGGGTGTGGCCCTTGGTTCGCCTGGTTGGATCAGTGAAACCTGTGAAGGGTTGTACTGGGCCTCACAGATTTTTTATGTGCCCTGCATCACGTACGCTCTGCTGCTCGACAGACGTCCCACAGTTCGAGTGACGCAGAAATTCGAGTGACGCAGAAAGGTGCCGGCGCCGTGGCCGACAAACCGTCCGAAGAGCCGAGACCCGGTTCCGGCGAGGAACCGTCCATACCCGACGACGTATGGAAGAAGTTCCTCGAGGACCACGGCTCCGCGCCGCCCAAGGAGCCTTCCGCGCGCGCCCGGATGGTCACCGAGCGGCTGCGGCAGCAGGACGCGAAGGGCAAGGAGCCGGAGGGCTGGCGCACCGGCCCCGCCTGGCAGGAGACGAACGGGCGTGCGGGCCGGCGCCGCAAGGTGTGGGCGGTGCTCGGTGTACTCGTCGCCGGCGCGGTGGCCGTCGTGGCCATGAAGCCGTCGCTGCTTCCGGGCGACCCCTTCGGCACCGGCACGTCCGACCCGGCCGCGGCCTCCCCCCTCCCCGTCGAGACCGCCGCCCCCACGGCCCCGCCCTCTTCCGCGGACCCCCGAACCCCCACGCGGGCCCACCCGTTCGCGGGCTCCCCGGCCGCGCAGTGGGCCGACGGCGAGGCGGGCATCGTCCTGCCGAAGGCGACCCCTGTCGGCAGCCTCACCAAGGCGCAGGTCGAGCAGGCCCTGCAGCTGACCCGTACGCTCCTGACCGACGCGAACCTCAACGCGGCCACCCTGCGCGGCGAACGCCCCGCCACCGCCCTGGGGGTGATCGAGCCTCAGCAGAAGGACCTGCTGGCCCGGCTGAACACGTCGTTGAGGAAGCCGGACAAGAAGCACGACCCGCTGGCGATGTTCAGCCGCTTCGACCCCTCCGAGGTCGAGCTGGTCGGTGACGTGGTCAAGACCCGTGGCCGTATGACCTTCAAGGCCGGCGAGCAGGCCTCCGTCGCCATCCACGCCGACTACACCTTCGTCTACCCGGTGGTCAGGACCGGCGACTCGAAGGAGGTCACCCGCACCATCGTGCGCCGCGTCCTCGACATCGAGATGTCCGACCCGGCCAAGTACACCGTCACCCGGGGCAAGATCGCCGTCGTCCGCTACGACCAGGAGGTCGGCAACACCGCCTGCGACGTCTACGACGGTTATCTGCACCCGCAGTTCAACGCCGACGCCCCGACCAGCGCGCCCCCGACCGGCCCGACGACGGACCCGTACGACCGCAGCAAGGGCATCGACGACGACCGTACGAAGGGCTGCGGGACGGTGTCCCGAGTCTGACCCGTCGGTCTGCAGGCATGCGAAGGGCCCCGCGGGACTTGGCCGCGGGGCCCTTCTCCGTCAGCACCGACGTCAGGGCAGCGCCGGTGCCTGGTAGCGGCGCCGGGGGGTTGCGCCGCTGGTCTCGTGTGCTCTCTGTGTGCCGTGGGTCGCCGCCCCGGCGCACTGGGGGCGCGCGGATGGTCTGGACCTCTGGCACTACGGAAGGCCGACAATGCAGTTGTCTGCGACGGGACTTGGGGGCTTTCTACGCATCGTGCTGGATGGGCGCGGCCTCCGCAACCGTTTGACCCAGGGTTGTGCATTTTTGCATTTTCCGCCGGTCGGCCCCGAGCGTCCCCGGAGCCGACCGTTTACTTGGGTGACCGGGCTGCTGTCCCCTGCCGTCCGGTCACAACCCTGGAACGAGGTCCCACGACGCACGGCACGACCCGTACGCCTCATCGCTCCAGCAAGCCACGCGTGGTTCTTTCGGGCCCGCCCCTGGCTGGCACGGACACCCCACCAACGAGACGGTTCGCGGGGCGGTCACGCGCCGTACGGGTGAGAAGGGGGCCGAACTCAGATGCGACCGCGGGACAGTTCGAGCAGCGTCATCGCGAGGGACGTACCCGGCTTGCCCAGGGCCTCCCGGTAGCGGTCGAGGATCTCCATCTCGCGGGAGAGGTGCACACGCCTGCCGCCGGAGGCGATACGGGTCTGCTGCACGACGGCGGAGACGGCCATCCGTTCCTGGATGAGACCGATGATCCGGTCGTCGAGCGCGTCGATGCGTTCGCGGGCGTCCGCGATGGTCGCTTCCGGTGTAGTGGTCATGTCGGGCTCCTCGGTGAGGCGGCGCCCCGAAGCGACAGGATCCGGAGAAACACCAGGCGCCCCGGACCTTGTCGGCCCGGGGCGCCTGGGAAGTCGCTTGTCAGTTGCTCAAGCAGCACGACCATGGCAGCCGGTGGGCCGGTTGCCATAGGTAAAGAGGAAGGTCGCCTTCTCAAGCATGCGGACACTATAAACCAGCCCGTCCGGCGTTCGAGGACGAGGCCCGCTCAGGGCCGGAGCGGGGGTCCGGGGGCGGCAGCCGCCAGCAGGCGGGACCGGCCCCGCGGCCACCCCGGTAGAATCGGCACCACTGACCCCCGCCCAACCGCCGGAAGGCCCCCGTGTCACAAGCCTCCGCCCCCGACACCGTCCTGGTCGTCGACTTCGGCGCGCAGTACGCCCAGCTCATCGCCCGTCGCGTCCGTGAGGCCCGGGTCTACAGCGAGATCGTGCCGAGCACCATGCCGGTCACGGAGATGCTCGCCAAGAACCCGGCGGCGATCATCCTCTCCGGCGGCCCCTCGTCCGTGTACGAGGAGGGCGCCCCCCGTATCGACCGCGCGCTCTTCGACGCCGGCGTCCCCGTCTTCGGCATGTGCTACGGCTTCCAGCTGATGGCCCAGTCCCTCGGCGGCACGGTCGACAACACCGGCGCCCGCGAGTACGGCCGTACGGATCTGCACGTGTCGAAGTCGTCCTCCACCCTCTTCGAGGGCACCCCTGCCGAGCAGCACGTGTGGATGTCCCACGGCGACGCCTGCTCCGCCGCCCCCGAGGGCTTCTCCGTCACGGCCTCCACGGACGTCGTCCCGGTCGCCGCCTTCGAGAACGACGAGAAGAAGCTCTACGGCGTCCAGTACCACCCGGAGGTCATGCACTCGACGCACGGCCAGCAGGTCCTGGAGCACTTCCTGTACCGGGGCGCGGGCCTGACCCCCTCCTGGACCACCGGGAACGTGATCGAGGAGCAGGTCGCGGCGATCCGCGAGCAGGTCGGCGACAGGCGCGCCATCTGCGGCCTGTCCGGCGGCGTCGACTCCGCGGTGGCGGCGGCCCTGGTCCAGAAGGCCATCGGCTCCCAGCTGACCTGCGTGTACGTCGACCACGGCCTGATGCGCAAGGGCGAGACCGAGCAGGTCGAGAAGGACTTCGTGGCCGCGACCGGCGTGCAGTTGAAGGTCGTGGACGCGGAGGCCCGCTTCCTCGACGCCCTTGCCGGTGTCTCCGACCCGGAGCAGAAGCGGAAGATCATCGGCCGCGAGTTCATCCGGGTCTTCGAGCAGGCGCAGGCGGAGATCATCGCGGACGAGGGTCCGGCGGTGGAGTTCCTCGTACAGGGCACGCTCTATCCGGACGTGGTCGAGTCCGGTGGCGGCACCGGCACCGCCAACATCAAGTCCCACCACAACGTCGGCGGCCTCCCCGAGGACCTCGAGTTCCAGCTGATCGAGCCCCTCCGCAAGCTGTTCAAGGACGAGGTCCGGATGGTCGGCCAGGAGCTCGGCCTGCCGGACGAGATCGTCCAGCGCCAGCCCTTCCCGGGCCCGGGTCTCGGCATCCGGATCGTCGGCGAGGTCACCAAGGACCGTCTCGACCTGCTCCGCGAGGCCGACGCCATCGCCCGCGAGGAGCTGACCGCGGCCGGCCTC
The DNA here is from genome assembly GCF_053596855.1 of Streptomyces sp. NPDC001617. Classification (NCBI taxonomy): domain Bacteria; kingdom Bacillati; phylum Actinomycetota; class Actinomycetes; order Kitasatosporales; family Streptomycetaceae; genus Streptomyces; species Streptomyces sp. NPDC001617. The sequence goes on along the minus strand of NZ_JBSFHA010000008.1, from coordinate 37,071 downwards.
GACCGGGACATCTGGCAGTGCCCGGTGGTCCTGCTCGCGGACGTCCGCTCCGTCGGCGTCCAGGGCGACGGCCGCACCTACGGCCACCCGATCGTCCTGCGCCCGGTGTCGAGCGAGGACGCGATGACGGCCGACTGGTCCCGTCTCCCGTACGAGGTGCTTGCGAAGATCTCCACCCGGATCACCAACGAGGTGCGGGACGTCAACCGCGTCGTCCTGGACGTCACCTCGAAGCCCCCGGGCACGATCGAGTGGGAGTAGGCATCCCCTCCTGATGGTCAGGTCCGTTTGAGGGTCCGCACCGGCTCTCCGGGCTTCCAGACCTGGGCGACCAGGTACGTCTCGTCCTCGACGTGGATCCGCACGACCTCCGTCAGCTCGGTGCGGAAGAGGTGGAACGGCTCCGGCGGTTCCACCTCTTCCCCGTACGCGCCCTTCATCCCGGCGTCCTCGACCTCGACCGCCCGCCCGGCGATCCGCACATCCCCGCCGCCCATGCTCTGTCCCTCCCCGGGGTTCGCCTGCAACGCGAACCGCGGGTCGCGCCGCAGGTCGAGGGCCTTGAGCGAGTCCGGCATCATGCCCAGCCACAGCTCGCCGTTCAGGAAACGGACCTCCAGGCCCGTGGTGCGCGGGGAGCCGTCCTTGCGGAGGGTGGCCAGCACATGATGGGTGAAGGCGCCGAAGCGCTCCTCGACCGTCTTCGCCAGTTCGGGTTCGGCGGCGCCGAAGGCCGCCCAGTTCCATGCCATACGTCGAGTCTCGTGCCGATACCGGACATCTTCTGTCGTGTATCGACTACGTGCGTCATCTTTACAAAACACCTCTGTTCTCTTGTGCTGACCGACGGTAACTTCCGCCTCGTACAGCAAACCCAGTGCTGGAGGAACACATGCACGGGCCGACTCCGCCGATGCCCCTGCCCACCGACCGGCTGCAGTTCGCCATGCCGCCGATGCACGACTCGGTCGACGAGGAGCGCCGGCATCGCAAGGAGCGGCTCGCGGGCGCGTTGCGGATCTTCGGACGGCTGGGCTTCGAGGACGGGGTCTCGGGGCACATCACGGCACGCGATCCCGAGTACTCCGACTGCTTCTGGGTGAACCCCTTCGGGATGCCCTTCAAGCACGTCACCGTGAGCGACCTGGTGCTCGCCAACTCCGACGGCCAGGTCATCGAGGGCCGCTACCACGTCAACCAGGCCGCCTTCACCGTCCACGTCCAGGTCCACGCCGCCCGCCCGGACGTCGTCGCCGTCGCCCACTGCCACTCGGTGCACGGCCGCGCGCTGTCCGCGCTGGGCGACCTCCTGGACCCCCTCACCCAGGAGAGCTGCGCCTTCTACGAGGACCACGCCCTCTACGACGCCTACACCGGCGTCGCGGTCGACGCCGATGAGGGCCGCCGTATCGCCACCGCGCTCGGCACCCGCAAGGCGCTCGTCCTGCGCAACCACGGCCTGCTGACCGTCGGCGACTCGGTGGACGCGGCGGCCTGGTGGTTCCTGTCCATGGAACGCTCCGCCCAGGTCCAGCTGACCGCCAAGGCGGCCGGCCGCCCCCTCCTGATCGACCACAAGCTCGCGGTGGCGACCCGCGAACAGCTCGGCGGCGACCTGGTGGCGTGGATCAACTACCAGCCCATGTGGCAGGACATCAGCCGCAGCGAACCGGATCTGCTGAGCTGACGGTTTTCAGAACCCCCTCAGCACGGCCGCCTTCGTCATCGCGAACTCCTCGTCCGTCAGCACCCCGTCCCGATGCAGGTCGCCCAACTCCCGCAGCCTGCGCAGGAGTACGTCGTGATGGTCGGCCGACGGCGGCACCGCACCGGTGGGCGCGCGCCGGTCCGCGTACTTCTCGCCGTCGCGGGTGGACGGGTGCGGCAGACGTGCGGTGACCGCGGTGGCGACCAGCGCGGTGAGCAGATCGCGCCGGGAACTGCCCCACAGATCCAGGGCGTACGGGTCCTTCTCCGGCGGCAGTTTGGAGAACACCCCCTCCCGCGTCACGAACCGCAGGAACCCGTCCTCGTAACCGGAGTTGGGCAGCCACTCCACCTGCATCAGATCCCCTACGGCGATGATCCGCGGCCCGGTCGCCCGCTTGACCCGGTCCGAGGTGTCCGCCCAGTCGATCCGCACCTGGGTGCCGTCGAAGGAGACGGTGCCGTCGGAGGACCGGACCGAGACCGGCACCGGCGGCCCCGGCAGCAGATACGCCTTCGTCGGCTCCTTGGGGACCTGGTCCAGCAGCAGGGCCCGCCGGATCTCCTCGGCGACGTACTCGGCGACCCCCGCCCGGTCCACGTCCACCACCAGCCGGTACGGATCCGCCGGATCGGGCAGTCTCCCGCCGGTCGCCTGCAGCAGCGGATCGGCACCCTCACGCAGCCGCATCCGCAGCCGCCCCCGCTTCCGCTCGGGCTCGAAGACCACACCGGCGATCGCTTCGAGGGGGACGGCGACCTCCCCGTACGTCTGCCGGAACAGCGGCACGGAGCGGTGCAGGCCCGGCGTGATCCTGACCGTGGTGCCGTCGAAGGCCCAGGTCCCGTCCCGCTGGATGATCTCGGCCATAGGGAAATTCTCGCAGCCGGGTCAACACGGCGGCCCCCTCCTCACCCGCGCTGACCAGACCTGGCGGACGGGAGTGCGGTGGCGTAGGGCACAATTCGCTGTCATCACGCGGGAGTCGCGGGGCGGCGGACGACTGCTGGGCAGGGGCGCCGGTCGGTGGTCGACAGTCGACCGTCGGTAGTCGATGGGTCGTGGGGAAGGCAGGCGTCGGGCGTGGCGGTGCAGGAGGCGAGAGGGGGCGCGGAGACAGGTGCGCCCGGTGGTGGGGCGCACGCGGGTGGCTGCACCTGCGGGGACTGCCCGCACGGGGCGCGCGAGGGACATCGGCGGGCGGTCGCCGAGTTCCTGCTCCTGCGCGACGGGTTCGCGGCCGGAGAGGGCGTACCGGCGGCGGTGGCCCACTCGGCCCAGGCGTCCCGCCAGTGGGTCTCGGAGGAACTCACCCAGTCGGCGGAACTCGTCGCCGAGCGCGGCCGCGCCGAGGGCGAGGCCTGGCTGGCCCGCCTGTGGCGCCGTACGGCGATCGCCGTGGGGGCACTGGTCGTCGTGCTGCTCCTGGCGCAGTCCCTGACGGCGATCGGCGCGGGCTGGACCTCCGCGCGCACCGCCGGACTCCTGGCCGCCCTGCTGGTGGGCGGCGCGCTGACGGCCGCCTCCTGGTTCCACCGGGCCCGCGGTGGCGCGCTCGCCCCGGTGATCGGCGACGACAACCGCCTCTCCACCTCGCGCACGGTCGCCGCGGCCTGGGTCCTCTTCGTCGCCTACGCGGCCCTCGTCCTGGTCGGCCGTCTGGCCGCCGCCTCCGACCACGCCGAGCGCGACGCCCTGATCTCCGGCCTCGAACTCGCCCGGGGCGCGGGCGTGGTGACCGTCCTCGCCGTGGTGTGCGGCATCGCCGTGCTGGTCCGGCGCGTGGTCGGACTGCGGGTCCTCGGCCAACGGCTGCAGAAGGTACGGGCGGACCGGCCCAGGGCGGCCGACCTGCTGACCGACGACTCGGGCCGGGGCACCTTCGCCGACATCCAGTACGTCGCGATCAGCGCCGTCGCCCTTCTCTTCTCGGCGGTACGCCTGGCCCGCCGCCCGGACCAACTCCCCGACCTGCCCTGGGGGCTCGCGGTGGTGGTCCTGGTCTCGGCGGCGACCTACCTGGCCGGCAAGTACGCCGAGGGCGGCCGCCCGGTCATCCTCTCGGTGGTCCGCGCCCGAGAGGCAGGCGACCTCGACGGACCCATCCGCACCGGCGACGACATCGAGATCCGCGGCGCGGGCTTCGTCCCATCGGGGGCACAGGGCGCCGACCGGCTCTCCCGGATGGTCGTGCGGATCGGTGCGGTGAACGTCCACGTTCCCCTCGTTCCGGTGACGGGCGGCTTCAGTAATCCGACCGACGCGGTGCTGACCGTGCCGGTACCGGCGGATGTGGAGCCGGGGCGGGTGGAGGTGCAGGTGGTGACAGCGGCGGGGGTTGAGACGAACCGCTATGCGATTGATGTGATGGATTAGTGGGGAGAGGTTCACTCCGGAGGGTTCGGCCGACTCGGTCCGTCCTGGACGGAAAACGGCACGAACACATTGAGCGGTCCCTCCCTCTCGTACGTATGGTCTGTCAAGGGGTCCCGGCACGGCGGGCGAGAGGCGACAGTGATGACTCACGGCATGCGCACGGACACGTACACCCCCCACCTCGACAACGACCGTGGCTGGCGCGACAACCTCGCCCGCTACGCCCTCCTTCCGCTCCGCGTCTTCCTCGGCGTCACCTTCATCTACGCCGGCCTGGACAAGATCACGAGCAGCACCTTCATGAAGTCCTCCGGCGCGGGCTCGATCGGCGAGACGATGCACGCCGTCCGCAACTCCTCGGCCATCCCGGCCCTGGTCGACCTGGCCCTGAAGAACCCCGTCGGCTTCGGCTACGCCATCGCCTTCGGTGAACTGGCCGTCGGCATCGGCACCCTGATCGGCCTGCTCGCCCGCCTCGCCGCGCTCGGCGGCGCGCTGATCTCCTTCAGCCTCTGGATGACGGTCAGTTGGGCCAACAGCCCGTACTACTACGGCAACGACCTCGCCTACCTGATGGCCTGGCTCCCCCTCGTCCTCGCGGGCGCCCCCATGTTCTCCCTGGACGCCGCCCTCCGCGCGCGGCGCAACCGGCGGGCGGGAGGTTACCGGTAGCTCCTGGTCGGCGGGGGCTACCGGTGGCGGATGCCGGGGTGCCCCGGAGAGCCGCCACCATCCATCAGACACGAGGTCATCGGGCCGGTACGTGAGGCGTCATCCCGACGCGTCCGACCGGCCTTCCGCCGTCGCCGTCTCCTTCCGCGCCGTCACCGACCGGCGCCGGCGTATGCCCCGGCTCACCAACCCCACCGCACCGGCCAGGCAGAGCCCGACGAGGACGACCGGTATCACCGCGAACCACGGCGTCTCCCACGCCCCGCCCGCGTCCCCGACGTAGATGACACCCGCGAGGGCGAGGAAGCCCCCGGCTACCAGCCTTCCGGGCTGGAACTCATGACGCAGCACGGTCCACCTCCGCCTGCCCGAGGCCGACCCGGAGGTCGAGGTCGAGCGTGCCGGTGTTCTTGCCGCCGCCGACCGGCGTCAGGGTCACGTCCTTGTGCTTGCCCGGCTCCACGTCCACGTCCTTCTGCTTGTCGCCCGGCAACTGGATGTCGCCCACCCCCACGTCGATGCTCAGCCTCACGGTCACGTCCTTCGGCACGATCACCCTCAGCCGGCCCGCCCCGACCTCGGCTCCCGCGCTCACCGTCTGCCCCTTCTTCAGGTCCAGCAGACTCAGGTCCAGGGTGCCGACGCCGCTGCCGAGGTCGTACTTCTCCTGTACGTCCGCCATCGCGGCCGGCTGCCAGGTCGTGCGTATCCAGTGCGTGCTGATGTCCTTCGGCAGGGCGGCCGACGAGGCGAGCAGCGCCGCCGTGACGACGGCCAGGAAGATCGATCCCGCCCCCGTACGCCCCAGGAACGAGCTGACCGCGATACCCAGTCCGAAGACGATCAGCGCACCCGCCAGACCGGTCTGCAGGCTGGTTCCGAGCGTGTGGTCGCCCCACGTCGCGGCGGTGCCGACGCCGCCCGCCAGCAGGGCGAGCAGGAAGATCCAGCCGCCGATCCAGCGGGGGCCGCGCGGCCTCGGGGCCGGGCGGTGCTGCTGGGCGCGGACGTCCACGCGGTTGATCCAGGAGTTGCCCAGGCTGATGTTGACCGCAGCGGCGATGTCCCGGTCGCGGGAGTCCTGGGGGCCCCACAGATAGCCGGTGCCGCCGACGTGGGTGCCGTCCTTGACTATCGGGTCGCGCCACCAGGAGGGGTAGGAGGCGGGGACCGGCGGTGCCTGGGCCTCCGGCGGGGCGTCGGCGACCGCCTGGGCGGCCAGCGGGTCGGGGTCGGGGGCGCCGCGCTGGCGCGACCAGTACCCGGCGCCCGCGAGGAGGAGGGAGAGGACGACGGCGAAGGCCAGCACGCTGCCGTTCTTCAACATCGTCAGGAACACCCCGCAGCCGACCAGCGCGAACAGCACCGCGGTCAGCGCCTGGCCGTCGACACGGCCCGTCAGCAGCTTGCGGACCTCGTTCTCCTCGTCGTCCTCGAAGGGGACCAGGAGCCAGACGAAGCCGTAGAAGATCAGACCGATACCGCCGGTCGCGGAGAGCACGACCAGGGTGATCCGGAAGATCACCGGGTCCATGTCGCACTGCCGCCCGAGCCCGGAGCAGACCCCGGCGAGCATCTTGTACCGCCGGTCCCGCCGGAACTTGCGGGGCGCGGCGGCCTCGTCGACGTCGGCCTCTCCGACCGAGGGTGCTTCCCGCACGCCGGTCGCGGTGCCCGCGCGGCCTCCGTCCCGCATGCCATTGCCGGCTTCCGCGCTGCTGTCTCCCTGCCTGCCCGCGGCGGCCCCCTCACCCCTTTCTCCCCGCGCGCCCGCCTGCCCGTGCGCGCCCGCGCTCGCGTGTGTGCGGGAGCCCGCGTCGGCCTGGGCGCCGGCGCCTGCCGCCGCACCGGAGCCCGCGTCGGCTCCCGCCCCGGCGGCATCCGCGGCGGGCGCGGCGTCCTGCGGCCCGGCGCCCTGGGCGGGGCGTGGGCCGGAGCCGGGTCCCGGACCCGTCGCGGCGCGCTCGTGATCTGTCATGTGTCCATGGTGACGGCCGGGCCGCCCCGGCGGGAGTCGGCATGACCCTGGCCGGACCCTGATATCGCCCCTGAGCCGGGGCCGGGGAAGCGTTCGACGGGCCCGGCGGTCGAAGATCAGGGGAGTCTCGGGGGTCGACCCTGATGCCCGTGCCCGCCGACCGTGTGAGTATCGGTGGCATGCCGGAAGCCGCCGCAGCGCCCCTCGTCGAACCGCGGCCGCCGCGCAAGCTCTACCGCAGCAGCGACGGTCGCTGGCTGGGTGGTGTGGCGCGGGGGCTCGCCGGGCATCTCGGGTTGCCCGTCATCTGGGTCCGGCTGGTCTTCGTCGGCCTGTTCATGGCGGACGGCCTGGGCGCGCTGCTGTATGCCGCGTTCTGGTTCTTCGTGCCGCTCGGCGTCGGTGGTGTAGGGGGACAGAAGCCGCCGGCTTTCGTCAGCACCGAGACCTCGCCGGACGGCCGCCGCAGGCTGGTGACCCGCAGGCCGGACCGGGGCCAGATCGTCGCCCTGCTGCTCATGGTCGTGCTGGCCATGGTCTTCGTGGGCAACGTGAATCTGAGCGGCGGTGCCAAGGCCTACCTCTGGCCCGTCGTCCTCGTCGGCGCGGGCGTCGCCCTTGTCTGGCGCCAGGCGGACAACGCCCGCCGGGCCCGCTGGGTCGAGGTCGGCAGCCGCCGGCGCACCCTCACCCTGCTGCGCGCCGCCGGCGGTGTCCTGCTCGTCACCGCCGGTGTCTCCGGCGTCTTCGTCCTGCAGGGCTCCGCCGCCCACCTCGGCTCCGTCCTGCAGGCGGCCCTCGCCGTCCTCGTCGGGATAACGCTCCTCGCGGGGCCGTACCTCGTCCGTATGACCCAGGACCTCTCCGAGGAGCGCCTGATGCGCATCCGCGCCCAGGAGCGCGCCGAGGTCGCCGCCCATGTCCACGACTCCGTGCTGCACACCCTGACCCTGATCCAGCGCAACGCGGAGAACGCGAACGAGGTCCGCCGCCTCGCCCGCGCCCAGGAGCGCGACCTGCGCACCTGGCTCTACAAACCCGAGGGCACCGGCAAGGACGAGGCCGACGAACCCACCGACCTCGCCGACGCGGTGCGGCGGAGCGCCGCGGAGGTGGAGGACAAGCACGGCGTCCCCATAGAGGTCGTCATAGTCGGCGACTGCCCGCTCGACGAGAAGATCGGCGCACAGATGCAGGCCGCGCGCGAGGCGATGGTCAACGCGGCCAAGTACGGTGGCGAGGGCGGCGCGGTGCAGGTCTACGCCGAAGTGGAGGGGAGGACGGTCTTCGTGTCGGTGCGGGACCGCGGTCCCGGCTTCGACCTCGACTCGATACCCGCCGACCGCATGGGCGTCAGAGAATCGATCATCGGCCGCATGGAGCGCCACGGCGGCACGGCGCGGCTGCGCGCGGTGCCGGACGGCGGCACGGAGGTCGAGCTGGAGATGGAGAGGGCGGAGAAGACGTCATGAGCGACCCGACCGAGGCGAACGAGCCCGTGGAGTCGACCGGCGGGAGTGCCGGCGAGCGGCATGTGCGCGTGGTCCTCGTCGACGACCACCGCATGTTCCGTACGGGAGTACAGGCCGAGATCGGCCGGACCGACGAGACCGGTGTCGAGGTCGTCGGCGAGGCCGCGGACGTCGACCAGGCGGTCACGGTCATCACCGCGACCCGACCCGAAGTGGTTCTTCTCGACGTGCACCTGCCGGGTGGCGGCGGGGTCGAAGTCCTGCGCCGCTGCGCCGCGTTGATGGCCGACGCCGAGCAGCCGGTCCGCTTCCTCGCCCTGTCCGTGTCGGACGCGGCGGAGGACGTGATCGGCGTGATCCGCGGCGGCGCCCGCGGCTATGTCACCAAGACGATCACCGGCACGGACCTGGTGAACTCCGTCTTCCGTGTCCAGGAGGGCGACGCCGTCTTCTCCCCGCGCCTGGCCGGCTTCGTCCTGGACGCCTTCGCCTCCACCGACGCCCCGCCGGTCGACGAGGACCTGGACCGGCTCACCCAGCGCGAGCGCGAGGTGCTGCGGCTGATCGCCCGGGGGTACGCGTACAAGGAGATCGCCAAGCAGCTGTTCATCTCCGTGAAGACGGTCGAGTCCCATGTCTCGGCGGTGCTGCGGAAGTTGCAGCTGTCGAACCGCCACGAGCTGACCCGGTGGGCGACGGCGCGACGACTGGTGTGACCGCGCCAGAGCCGTATCAGGGGTGAGCCGTACCAGGGGGGAGCCGTCCCAGGGGTGGTTCACACCACCCGTGTCGCCCCGGCGAAGGGCATCTCGTCGATCGGTGCGACCCGCACCGGGGCCGACGGGTTCGGGGCGTGGATCATCTGGCCGTTGCCGATGTAGATGCCGACGTGGCTGATGCCGGAGTAGAAGAACACCAGGTCGCCCGGGAGCAGTTCGGATCGGGAGACCCGGCGGCCGGCGTCGATCTGCGCGTACGTGGTGCGGGGCAGGGAGACGCCGACGGAGCGGTAGGCGGCCTGCACGAGGCCGGAGCAGTCGAAGGCGCTCGGGCCGGTGGCGCCCCACACATAGGGGCTGCCGAGCTTGGAGTAGGCGTACGAGACGGCCGCGGCGGCACGGGTGTCGGGTGCCGTGTCCGTGGCCGAGCCGGGGGCCTCCAGGCCGACCCGCCCGTCCGAGCCGGAGCGTGAGGCGCGGCCCGTGTCGCCCTCGTCCACGCCGAGCCGCGCGCGCTCCTCGGGCGACAGCCGGGAGAGCAACTGCCGTGCCGCGTCCAGCTTTCCGGTGATCGTCTTCTTCTCCCGCTGCAGCTCCGCCTGCCGCGCCTGCAGCGAGGCCAGCTCGATGCGTGCGGCGCCGCGCAACTGCTCGATGCCGCGCAGCTGTTGGCGTACGTCGGCGACCGCCGCGGCCTGCCGGGTGCCGATGCGGTCGACGAACTCGGCGCTGTCCAGGTACTGGTCGGGGTTGCTGGAGAGGACGAGCTGCAGCGCAGGGTCGACGCCGCCGCCGCGGTACTGTGCGGCGGCCGTCGAACCCAGCGCGTCCCGCGCCGAGTTGAGCCTGTCCGTCTTGCGCGCCGCCTCGTCCCGCAGCGTCGACAGCCGTCGCTCGGCGGCGGCGGCCTTCTCCTTCGCACCGTCGTACTTCTCGGTGGCGACCTCCGCCTCCTGGTACAGCTTGTCCACCTGCGCCTTGACCTGCGCCGGGGTGAGATTCGGCTCGGCCTGTCCGGTCCCGTCGAAGGCCGTCGCGGTCGCGGCGCCCGCCAGGGCGATCGTGAAGGCGGTACGGGCGGTGCTGCCGCCGAGTGCTGTTCGCCGACCGGGCTTGCGGTGCGCTGCCACGTGGACTGCACGTCCTTTCGTACGACCGCCCCGTCCGAGGCGGCTTACGCGTCCGGCGGCGGCCCACACAGGGGGAGCGGGCCACCGCCGGACCTTCTCGGCGGTGGTGATCGGCTGCCGCCCCTGGCCCGGGCGGCGGTGGGGAGCCGGTCACCTGGTGGAGGACGCTAAACCTGTCTGTGTCGGCTCGGTGACGCCATGTACGGAAGTGCCGCGAGCAGACCGCCGGGTGACCGTAAACGACCGTGATCCAGGCGCCGGGCCGTCGGGTTCGCGTAGTGCGCTGACCGAAGTGACGGTTTCGGGGGCGCGTGTGGGTGATGGACTGCTATGGGCCGCATATATGCAAGATCCACGCGTAAGGAGTGGGCCGGTGTCGGACGCCCCGGGCGCCCCTGTCTAAGCTCCGGCCTCATGGACGTACTCATCCATCTCTTCGTCGGCCTGCACATCGTCGGCATCGCCGCGCTCCTCGGCGGCTTCCTCACCCAGATGAAGGCGATGGGCCAGGGCACGGCCCGTTTCGTCCCCGGGATGCTGCACGGGGCGCTGACCATGCTGGTCACCGGCGCGATCCTGGTCGGCCTCAACCAGGCCGACGACCATCACGTCAACAACATCAAGATCGGCGTGAAGCTGGCTCTGCTGGTCGTGATCCTCGGACTGGTCTATGTGAAGCGGGACGAGGAGACCGTGGACAAGAGCATGTTCGGGCTGGTCGGCGCGCTCACCACCGCGAACATCTTCATCGCGGTGCTGTGGACCTGATGTCCGCCCGGGCCGCCGCCACGGCCCCCGCGGCGACGGCCGGCCACGCCGCCACCGTGATCCACAGCAGCGCCTGACCGGGCCCCTCGCACCACGGGATGTCGAGGGCGGCGGCGACGGACAACTGCGCCCACCAGGAGGGGAGGGCGCGGGGCGGGGGAGTCCGGGCGAGTGGGGGAGGCCGGACATGCGCCGTTGCCAAGAAGCGCGGGACGGGGTGGCGGCGGGGCATACACGCGGGCGCGAGGAAATTCGCGCGGGCGCAGGGCACGTGAGTGGGGCGCGCGGCAGCTGTCACGCGCCCCGCGCGAGGTCGGCTTCGCGCGCCACCGCATCAGGACACGCGCCCGCGCCCATCCACCACCGAGCGCGGCCAGAGCACAGAGTGCGCCCCTGCCGCAGAGCTGTCGGAGGCAGACACCACGCGTGCGTGCCTCTCACGAACCGCTCCGCCCCGCGCGCGTGCACCGGAGACAGGCGGCGGGTACACACTCATGCCCGCCTGCACCTTCCACGCGCGCGTGCCCCACGGCCCCGTCGGGCGGCGTTGCCCGACGGGCAGGACGGCGGCTCAGGCCGGTCGCACCACGCTGTGGATGATCGACTCGCCGCCGTAGTAGATCGACTCCTCGCGGACGTACGCGCCCGGCTTGGGGGCGTGGATCATCATGCCGTTGCCGATGTAGATGCCGACGTGGCTGATGTCGTCGTAGAAGAAGATCAGGTCGCCGGGCTGGGCGTCGGCGAGGGAGACGGTCGTGCCGGCGTTCACCTGGTCGTAGGTGGTGCGCGGGAGGGTGACGCCGGCGGCCTTCCAGGCGGCCTGGGTGAGGCCTGAGCAGTCGTAGGAGCCGGGGCCGGTGGCGCCCCAGACGTACGGCTTGCCGATCTGCGCGCGGGCGAAGGCGAGGGCCTTGGCGGCCTTGGTGGAGTAGGTGGAGTCCGAGGTGCCGGTGCCGGACGAGGAGCCGCTCTCCTGGGACGCGGCCTCCTGGGCCTTCTGCTCCGCCGCCTGCTGTTTCGCCAGCTCCGCGGCCTTGCGGTTGGCCTCCTCCTGCTTCTGCTTCTCGATCTCCGCGAGCCGCGCCTTCTCCTCGGCGTCCAGCTTCGACAGCAACTCGCGCGCGTCGGTGAGCTTCTTCTGCACCGTGGCCTTGGCGGTCTGCAGGTCGCTCTGCGACTTGGTGAGCGTCTCGAGGCTCTTGGACGCCTCCTCGCGCTTCTTCATCGTCGCGGACTGCTCGGCGAAGTAGTCGTCGACCGCGCTCTTCTGACGGGAGGTCAGCCGCCCCATCAGCTGCGTCTGGTCGAAGTAGTCCTGCGGGGAGTCGGCGAGCAGGAAGGTCGCCGTGTCCGGCTCCGCGGCACCGGTCCGATACTGGGCGGCGGCGAAGGAACCCAGCCGCTCCCGCTGTTCGTTGAGCTTCTGGGCGCGCTTGGCGACGTCGTCGAGGAGGGTGTCGACGCGCTTGCGCTGCTTGGTGGTCTTTTCCTTCGCCGCGTTGTAGTTCTCGGTGGCCGACTCGGCCTGTCGGTAGAGGTCGTCGACCTTCTTCTCGACTTCCTCGAGGCTCGGGTTGCCGTCCGTCGAGGGGGTGGCGTTGGCCGTCTGGGACAGCAGAGCCACGGAGGTGAGGGCGGCCGTGGCGAGAGCGGGGGTGCGTATGCCTGCTACGCGCGTACCCGCGGGGCGCGACTTGCGGTGCGACGCCAAAGGAGGCGACTCCTTCCATGTTCCGCCTACCGAGTTAGCTGTCGGGTTCGGGCGGGTGGTTCGGAAGGGTTGCCCTACGGCCCGTGCCCCGAAGGGGAGGTGGGCCGATTCACCCCAAGGTCGGTGTGGGTCCCCGGCTCCGGCTGCGCGGCGGCGCCCCGGACTCGGCGGAGGCCGCACGGCCCGGCGAGGTTCGCCGGTGGGGGTCGTACGGCCTGCTCGGAACGGTAGCCAACTCGTGCGGCCCGTGTGAAGGTTGATGTTCGATATGCCCGATACATTTTCGTGACCTGTGGTCAGAGCATCCGCGCTGGTCACGTGGCGCGATGGGATGGCCGCGGACGGTGATTCGGTGGATGTTCTCAGGGCGGCGGCGGGCTGTCAGTGGGGCGGCCTAGACTCGGAGAGCGATGAGCAGCCTCTTTGACGACAGCTTCCTGGCGGACCTCCAGACCCCTCGCGGGCACGAGGAGGAACCCCCGCCACCGCCCGAGGACGATCATGTGCCGGAGCCCGTTCCGGACGATCTGTTCGGCGGGAAGTTCGACGCGCCGCCGGACCGGGACGCCTACTACCGCGACGGCGCGCCCCGCCCGGTGCTCGACGCGGCCGCGCTCCTGGACGGGCTGAACGAGAACCAGCGCGCGGCCGTCGTCCACGCCGGCACCCCGCTGCTCATCGTGGCCGGCGCCGGCTCCGGCAAGACCCGCGTCCTCACCCACCGCATCGCCCACCTCCTGGCCGAGCGGAACGTGCACCCGGGCCAGATCCTCGCGATCACCTTCACCAACAAGGCCGCCGGCGAGATGAAGGAGCGAGTCGAGCAACTCGTCGGCCCACGCGCGAACGCGATGTGGGTGATGACCTTCCACAGCGCGTGCGTGCGCATCCTGAGGAGGGAAAGCAAGAAGCTCGGGTTCACGTCGTCCTTCTCGATCTACGACGCCGCCGACTCCAAGCGGCTGATGGCACTCGTCTGCCGCGACCTGGACCTCGACCCCAAGCGCTTCCCGCCGAAGTCCTTCAGCGCCAAGATCAGCAACCTGAAGAACGAGCTGATCGACGAGGAGGACTTCGCCGCCCAGGCCACTGACGGCTTCGAGAAGACCCTCGCCCAGGCCTACGCCATGTACCAGTCGCGGCTGCGCGAGGCGAACGCCCTCGACTTCGACGACCTGATCATGACCACGGTCAATCTGCTCCGCGCCTTCCCGGACGTCGCCGAGCACTACCGCCGCCGTTTCCGGCACGTCCTGGTCGACGAGTACCAGGACACCAACCACGCCCAGTACGCGCTCGTGCGCGAGTTGGTGGGGACGAGCGAGCACCCCGTCGACGTACCCCCGAACGAGTACGACGTCCCGCCCGCCGAACTCTGTGTCGTCGGCGACGCCGACCAGTCGATCTACGCCTTCCGGGGCGCGACGATCCGCAACATCCTCCAGTTCGAGGAGGACTACCCGGAGGCGACGACGATCCTCCTGGAGCAGAACTACCGCTCCACCCAGACGATCCTCTCCGCCGCCAACGCGGTCATCGAGCGCAACGAGTCCCGCCGCCCCAAGAACCTGTGGACCAACGCGGGCGCGGGCGCGCGCATCACCGGCTATGTCGCCGACACCGAGCACGACGAGGCGCAGTTCGTCGCCGAGGAGATAGACCGACTGACGGACGCGGGCGAGGCGAAGGCCGGCGACGTCGCCGTCTTCTACCGTACGAACGCGCAGTCCCGTGTCTTCGAAGAGGTCTTCATCCGCGTCGGCCTGCCCTACAAGGTCGTCGGTGGCGTCCGCTTCTACGAGCGCAAGGAGGTCCGGGACGTCCTGGCCTACCTGAGGGTGCTGGCCAACCCGGAGGACTCGGTGCCACTGCGCCGCATCCTCAACGTGCCCAAGCGCGGCATCGGCGAGCGCGCGGAGGCGATGATCGACGCCCTCTCCCAGCGCGAGAAGATCAGCTTCCCCCAGGCGCTGCGCCGCGTCGACGAGGCGTACGGCATGGCGGCGCGCTCCACCAACGCCGTCAGGAAGTTCAACACGCTGATGGAGGACCTCCGTACGGTCGTCGAGTCCGGCGCGGGCCCGGCGACCGTCCTGGAGGCGGTGCTCGAACGCACCGGCTATCTGGCCGAGTTGCAGGCCTCCACCGACCCGCAGGACGAGACCCGGATCGAGAACCTCCAGGAACTCGCCGCAGTGGCGCTGGAGTTCGAGCAGGAGACCGGCGAGGGCGAGGCATCCGGCGGGCTCGCCGACTTCCTGGAGCGGGTCGCCCTGGTCGCCGACTCCGACCAGATCCCGGACGAGGAGGAGGACGGCTCGGGGGTTATCACCCTGATGACCCTGCACACCGCCAAGGGCCTGGAGTTCCCGGTCGTCTTCCTCACGGGCATGGAGGACGGCGTCTTCCCGCACATGCGCGCCCTCGGCCAGGCCAAGGAGCTGGAGGAGGAGCGCAGGCTCGCGTACGTCGGCATCACGCGCGCGCGTGAGCGCCTGTATCTCACCCGGTCCTCGCTGCGCAGCGCCTGGGGCCAGCCGTCGTACAACCCGCCCTCCCGCTTCCTGGAGGAGATCCCGGCCCACCACGTCGACTGGAAGCGGACGGGCGCCACGGCCCCGGTCTCCTCCGGCCCGGTGTCCGGCGTGGCCGCCTCCCTGTCGTCCTCCCGCTCGCGCTCCTCGGCGTCGGGCGCGTCGGGCTTCGCCACCCGCCGGACCTCCGAGAAGCCGGTGGTCTCGCTGGCCGTCGGCGACCGGGTCACCCACGACCAGTTCGGACTCGGCACGGTCGTGGCGGTGAAGGGCACGGGCGGGAACGCGGAGGCGACGATCGACTTCGGGGACGCGAAGCCGAAGCGGTTGCTGCTGCGGTACGCGCCGGTGGAGAAGCTCTGACGGAGTCAGTGAGCCCCCGCTGAACAGCGGGGGCTCACAACAAGCAAGTCGTGGGGCCTACGTCGGGTCCAGCCCGTGGCTGCGCAGCCACGGCAGCGGGTCGATGGCCGACCCCCCGTTCGGCCTGACCTCGAAGTGCAGGTGCGGGCCGGTCGAGTTGCCCGAGTTGCCGGAGTACGCGATCGGCGTGCCGGCCTTCACGGTCGTACCGGAAGCGACGCGGTAGCTGGAGAGGTGGCAGTACCACGTCTCCGTGCCGTCCTTCGCGGTCACGATCATCATGTTGCCGTAGGCGCTGTTCCACTGCGTCCGCACGGTGCCGTCGGTCGCGGCCATCACCGTCGTGCCGTACGAGACCGGGAAGTCGATGCCGGTGTGCACGGACATCCAGTTGACGCCGGCCTGGCCGAAGTAGGCGCTGAGCCCCTTCTGGGTTACCGGCAGGACGTACTTCGGACGCAGCCGCTCCTTGCGGGCCGCCTCCGCCGCCGCCTTCTTCTTCTCGGCCTCCTGCTGGGTCTTGAGGTCGATGCGCTCCTGCGTCCGGCTGGCCCGGTCCGCGAAGTCGTCCGCGCCGGCGGAGAGACTCTCGATCTGGGTGTCCAGCTTGTTGTTGGCGGCGGACGGTTTCACCGACTGCGCGTCCGAGGCGGTCGTCGAGGTGCCGTCGGAGGAGAAGGTGCCGACGGAGGCCGCCGCGATACCGGCGACTCCCATGACGCAGGCCGAGGGAACGGCGATCGTCAGCAGCGCGGAGCGCTTGGCGGGCGTACGGCGGCGGGAGCGGGACGCGTTGCGGGCGGCGGCGCGTGAGGCCGGCGCCGGCGTCACCTCTTCCTGCTCGTCCAGCAGTGGCGTCACGGCAGGCAGCTCACTGGTGACGGCCGACTCGCCGTCGCCCTCGGCATGTTCCTCGTACACATCCTGCTCGACCTGGTCGACCTGCTCGAAGACCGAGGTCGCCTGCTGGTCGAACGGTTCGCCTCCCACGGCCGCGTCGCCGTCGGAGTTCCACTGCGTGGCGTCGTACGTGCCGGTTTCGAAGGTCTGCGTGCCCCATTCCCAGTGCTGGGTCTGGTCGGCCGTGCCGCCGGACCGGTCGGGCTGGAGCCAGGCGCTCGCGTCCCAGTGGCCGGACGCGTCGTACCCGGTGGACTGCGAAGGGATGGCGGAGAGCTGCTGGTGGCCGGCGCTCCAGGCGGACGTCTCGTAGGCGCCGGTGTCGTAGGCGGCGTGGTGCTGGGCCGCGTACGCGTCGTAGTTCAGGGTCTGCTGGCCGCCGGTGGTCGTCTCCCAGAGGGGGGACCCCCACCCGCTGTCGTACGAGCCGGTGGCGTCGGCGGGGAGGCTGCCGAAGAGAGGGTCGGCGGCGAAGGTCGTCGTGCTGTGCGCGCCGGTCGCGAAAGCGCCGGTCTCGTAGACGCCGTACGTGGTGAAGTCGCCGTACTGGGCCTCCTGCGTGCCGTACGACGCGTGGTGCGCCGAGGCGGCGTCGGAAGCCGCGGCCGGGGTGGTCATGGTCCCCGACGGGTGACGATCGTTCACCAACTTCTCTTTCGCCTCGACAACAGGGGCTGCCAGAGCAGTGCGGTGACTGTACCCGGCGGTATGCGGGCGCGACAATCTTCAACTGGTTTCGGGCCCACGGGAAACGGGCATTCGGCCGTGTTTCGGGGGAGTGCGGGCGCGGGTTTGGCTTTGTGTTCGAAGAGTGTTCGATGTTGTGCGGCTGTCAGCGGGCCGTACGCCGACTGTGTGCGTCGTCGTCAGGCCACTGTCAGGCCGTCGGTGCGGGTGGCGGCTTCGGCTCCTGTCCGTGGGGCGTCGAGTGCCTGGCATATGCCGGTCGCGACGGCCGGATGCACGGGCAGGGCGAGATGTCCGATCCCGCTCACCTGTACGTTCTGCACCATCAGGTCGGGGTGGTCGATACAGGCGGTCTCCAGCGGGTCCATCAGGTGGTCGAGGTCGCTCCAGAAGCTGACGAAGTGCGTACGGCAGCCTGGTGCCGGCCGGCTCAGCTCCTTCAGCAGCTCCGAGCCGGGGCGCATCTGGCGGACGATCGGGTGGGCGTTGGCCAGCGGCACCACGCGGGTACCGGAGTGCGGGGTGCCCAGTGTGACCAGTGTGCGGACGCGGAGGTCGCCGCCGAGCCGCTGCACGTAGTAGCGGGCTATCAGTCCGCCGAGACTGTGTCCGACGACATCGACCTGCCGGCTGCCGGTGCGCTCGCAGATCTCCTCTATGTGCCGACCGAGCAGCTCGGCGGCCGTGCGGATGTCGCAGGTCAGCGGCGAGTAGTTGAGTGACTCGACCTGCTGCCTGCCGTGCTGGGCGAGACTGCGGCGCAGCAGCACGAAGACCGAGCGGTTGTCGATGAAGCCGTGCAACAGCACGACCGGGGGTTTCGTCTCGGTCGGCAGCTGGGCCGCGCCGTCCGGTGCGGGCAGCGGCGCCGGTCCTCGGCGCTCCTGGGCGATACCGGAGGGATACAGGAGGAGGTGTCCCGCGAGGATCGCGAGTTCCAGGGCGGTCGCCTTCACCAGAGCCACGGAGAGTCCCGCCAGCCTGACGGGGAGCAGTCGTCGGCAGAGCGGAAGAAGGGGCTGCACAGCCCAGGTGACCTTCATGGCCGACCTCCTGTCGGCACGCAGGAGAACGGCTCCGTCCCCCGTGTGCCCTCGTGGGAAGTCGCGGCCAAGGGGTCGACGGCGCCCATCAGGCACCATCGACGCACCGCACCGCCACGGCGCGCGGCCTGCGGCGCGGTGGTACGGCGACCTCGTTGCGGCTCCCGTTGCGCCTGCTCCCGTTGCGGCCATTGTGCCGCAAAGACTCGGAACGGTGCGCTGCGAACGTGTCCCACCGTGTGATTTCCCCCTCGGTGCGCACCACGAAACTGCCGGTTGCGGGATGCTGGCGATAACGTTCGTTCACTTCCCGGGCCGGTCCGGGTACCGAAGTGCATCTCGGTGTACTTGTCGGTGTACTTGTCGGTGGGGATGGACGCAGTCGCTTCATGGAGGCAGTGATGGGTGTGGCAGCCGGTCCGATCCGCGTGGTGGTGGCCAAGCCGGGGCTCGACGGTCACGATCGAGGGGCCAAGGTGATCGCGCGGGCGCTGCGTGACGCCGGTATGGAGGTCATCTACACGGGGCTCCACCAGACGCCCGAGCAGATCGTCGACACGGCGATCCAGGAGGACGCCGACGCGATCGGGCTGTCCATCCTGTCCGGCGCCCACAACACGTTGTTCGCCGCGGTGATCGAGCTGCTGAAGCAGCGGGAGGCGGAGGACATCCTGGTGTTCGGCGGCGGGATCATTCCTGAGGCGGACATTCCTCCGCTGAAGGAGAATGGGGTCGCGGAGATCTTTACGCCGGGGGCGACCACTCAGTCGATCGTGGACTGGGTTCGGGCCAATGTGAGGCAGCCGGCCGGGGCGTAGGCCTGCGGCGCTCGGGCCGTTGTGCGGTGCGGGTGGGTGGGGGCTGACGGCCCTGGGGGCTCCACCCCCGGACCCCCGTTCGGCCCGAAGGGCCTCGTCCTCGAACGCGGGACAGGCTGACATTGCCCGGCCCGGGCCGAAGAGGTGCCCTTCTACGCCCCCAGTTCCTCCGCCATCGCCGCACGCAACCGCAACGTCGTGACCAGGCGCTGGAACGCCTCCGCCCAGTACCCGCCCGCCCCCGGCGACGCGTCCTCCGGCTCGTCCGGGACGGCCAGCAGGCCGTCGAGGCGGCCGGCCTCCGAGGGGGCGAGGCATCGTTCGGCCAGGCCCATTACTCCGCTGAAGCTCCATGGATAACTCCCCGCGTCCCGCGCGATGTTGAGCGCGTCGACCACAGCCCGGCCGAGCGGTGCGGCCCAGGGGACCGCGCATACGCCGAGCAGCTGAAACGCCTCCGACAGTCCGTGCGCCGCTATGAAACCGGCCACCCAGTCTGCCCGTTCGACGGCGTCCAGGGTGCCGAGGAGCTTGGCGCGTTCGGCCAGGGACACCGCTCCGGGGCCGCCCGCCTCCGGGATCGAGGGGGTGCCGAGCAGGGCCCGGGCCCACTCGGGGTCCCGTTGTCGCACGGCGGCCCGGCACCACGCCGCGTGCAGTTCGCTCTGCCAGTCGTCGGCGACCGGCAGGGCCACGATCTCCTCGGGCGTACGCCCGCCGAGCCGGCCGGACCATGTCCCGAGCGGCGTCGCCTCCGCCAACTGGCCGAACCACCATGACCGTTCACCCCGTCCCGCCGGAGCCTTGGACACGACACCGTCGCGCTCCATGCTCGAGTCGCACTCGTGCGGTGCCTCGACGGTGATCGTCGGGGTGCGGTGAACGTGGTCCACGGCCACGCAGGCACCGGCTCTGGCCGCCATCCGGGCGGCGAGCGCGGATTCCGGCAGCGCGGAGAGCAGCTCCGCCGCCGTCGCCCGTACATTGCGGCTGCGGTCGGACAGCGCCTGTTCCAGGAACGGCTCGTCCTGAGGGCCGAGGCCCGTCCGCAGCGAGTCGAGGAACATCAGACGGTCCTCGGCCCGCTCCGTCGGCCAGGTAGTCGTGAGCAGCTCCCGCGCGGCGGCGGGTTCCCGGGCGCGCAGGGCGGCGAGGAGGGCGACCCGTTCCGCGAACAGGCCCTCCTGCCAGAGTCGGCGGGTCTGCTCCTCGTCCTCCGGGTGCGGCAGCGTCGCGCCCCCGCCCGGCGTCGCACGCAGGGCGAACCGCCAGTCCGGGTTGAGCCGGGCGAGCCACACCGCGCGCGGTCCCGCGAACGTCAGCGCCGCCGGCCGCAGGTCCGTACGCCCACGGGCCGCGTCCAGCAGCGCGGGCAGCGTCTGCGGAGGTGCCGCGAAGCCGCGGGCGTTCGCCGTCGCGAGCCACTGGGGCAGCAGCTCCATCAGGTCCGGCGCCGTGCCTCTGCGGCCACCGCCGCCCGTGCCGGGCCGGTCCGCGAGCAGCAGCGCGAGTCTGCGGGCCGCCGCGGCGGGCAGCGCCGGGCGCGGATCCTCGGCGGCCGGTTCCGGCCGCCCCGCCGCCTGGGCGGGGCGCAGCCCGGCCCGCCGCCGTACGGTCTGCACGGCCGCCGCGTCCAGCAACGCCACCGGCGCCTCCCGTCCCGAAGCAGCGCCCGGCGGAGTACGGCGCTCCGTGCCGAGCAGCGCCGCCGTGACGAGCTCCTCCCAGGCGTCCGGCGCGGGAGTGTCCACAGATGTGGATGTCCGGTTCTTCATGCGGTTCCCTTCCGTGGGGCGCCGGGGAGTTGCCGAAGGCTCCTGACGTGCCTCGTGCAGGGAGCGTGTGGTGAGTGCCCCGGAGCTGTCCGGCGGGGCATCCCGGCGGTCCGGCTCAGCACAGCTGCACCGCCTCGCCCGCTCCCTCCGGCCAGGCAGTCAGCGGGGTGAAGCCGCGGTGGCCGCACTCGCCGAAGACCTTGACGGGGGCGCCGCCCGAGAGGGCGACCAGGCGCCAGAGCCCGGGGCGGGAGCGGGCCGCCGGGGTGAGCGGCAGCGCGGTGTCCTCGTCGGCGTCCGCGAGTTGCCAGGAGTCGCCGTCCGGGGTCGGGACGACCCGGTCGAGCGTCACGGGGATCGAATCCAGCCAGGGGTCGTCCCGCAGTGCCGTGCCGTAACGGGCGGCGGCCTGTGATGTCGTCGTTCCTCGTGGGCGTATCGCCGCGGGCGCCGGGGGCGCGAACTGTTCGCCCAGGGACGCCCGCAGCCGGCCGGCGCCGGGGTGGGCCGAGACCTCTGCGTCCAGGGCCAGTCCCACGGGCAGCGCGAGCTCCGGGGCGCGGCCCGCCGCGCCGTAGGAGAGGAGCAGCACCGTGCGGTCCGAGTCGGCGCCGTGGAGCCAGATCCGTCGGGTCGTCAGACGGGTGTCCGCCGTGTCGTACTGGGCGAGGACCAGCCAGCGGTCGCGCTGCGGCGGGCCGTCCGCCGTGCCGGGCAGTCCGATACGGGAACGGACCGTCGCCGCCAGGCCGTCCGGCAGCTGCTCGCGGCGCAGCCAGCCCTGGTCGAGGAGGTGGAGCAGCGCGCACTCCTCCAGCAGCCGCACCGGCCAGCCGGGCCCGGACGACGGGATCGCCCCCAACTCCCGCACCCGCGCGGCCAGTCCGGGTGCCTGGGCGTCGACCATGCGGGCGGCCGTCTCCTCCCACAGCCCGTACCCCGTCTGTTCCGCGCCCGCGAGGCCGCCGCGCAGCAGGTCCGCCAGGCGCTGTTCCAGCTCGGTCGCCCCCACGGTGACCCGCTCGGCCCGGCGCTCGGCCCGCCGCCGGGCCCCTTCCGGATCAGCGGAGGCCGACGGGGAAGCCGTGGCGGCCCGCTTCTCCTCGGTCCGCTTCCTTCTCCCCTCCAACCACTGCTCCGCCCAGTCCGGCGCCTGGCCCGCCGGCACCGCCCCGTCCTCGCCCGCCCACAGCAGCAGTAGCCCGAGCGCGTGTTTGCACGGGAACTTGCGGCTCGGACAACTGCACTTGTACGCCGGGCCCGCGGCGTCCGCGATGTCCACGACCGTCTGATACGGCTTGCTGCCACTGCCCTTGCACAGTCCCCACACCGTCCCCTCGTCAGAACTGCCCGCCTCGGACCACGGCCCCGCCGCGCCGAGTTTGCTGCCCGCTTTGCGTGACGCGGCGTCAGGCGCCAGCGCCAGCACCTGGTCCGCGCTCCAGCGCACCCCCTGCTGAGTCATGTCCTCGACGGTAGATCCCACCACTGACAATCGGTCCGGGCTGCGGTCCGGCGAGCGGCCCTGCGAGGACGTTTTCGCAGGTCACATCGCATTGTCAGTGGCGTGGTGCAACGTTGGTGCCAGATCCGAACCGGCCGAGCTGGAGGGGGCCTCAGCCATGTCTGTGTCCGTTGAACCGTCGTCTGTGGAAGTACTCGCGCAGGAGCCTGCCGAGGCGTTGCGGCCGCATGCCGAGGACGCCTTCGCCGGTGAACTCGCCGCGCTGGCCGCGCAGGACGACCGTCCGCGTCCGGCCCGTTGGAAGCTGTCGCCGTGGGCGGTGGCGACGTATCTGCTCGGCGGCACCCTGCCGGACGGGACGGTGATCACGCCGAAGTACGTGGGGCCGCGCCGCATCGTCGAGGTCGCCGTCACCACCCTCGCCACGGACCGGGCCCTGCTGCTGCTCGGCGTGCCGGGTACGGCCAAGACCTGGGTGTCCGAGCACCTGGCCGCGGCGGTCAGCGGTGACTCGACGCTGCTCGTGCAGGGCACGGCGGGCACGCCGGAGGAGGCGATCCGATACGGCTGGAACTATGCGCAGCTGCTGGCGCACGGCCCGAGCCGGGACGCCCTGGTGCCCAGCCCCGTCATGCGGGCAATGGCGGAGGGGATGACGGCGCGGGTGGAGGAACTGACGCGCATCCCGGCCGACGTGCAGGACACCCTCATCACCATCCTGTCCGAAAAGACGCTGCCGATACCGGAGTTGGGGCAGGAGGTGCAGGCGGTCCGCGGCTTCAACCTGATCGCCACGGCCAACGACCGCGACCGCGGGGTCAACGACCTCTCCAGCGCCCTGCGCCGCCGCTTCAACACGGTGGTGCTGCCGCTGCCGGAGAGCGTGGAGGCCGAGGTCGACATCGTCTCGCGGCGCGTCGACCAGATCGGCCGCTCGCTCGAGCTGCCGGCCGTGCCCGACGGCGTCGACGAGATCCGCCGTGTCGTGACGGTCTTCCGCGAGCTCCGCGACGGGGTCACCTCGGACGGGCGTACGAAGCTCAAGTCGCCGAGCGGCACGCTGTCGACGGCCGAGGCCATCTCCGTCGTCACCAACGGCCTTGCCCTGGCAGCCCACTTCGGCGACGGCGTCCTGGGGGCCGGCGACGTCGCCGCGGGCATCCTCGGCGCCGTCGTCCGCGACCCGGCGGCCGACCGTGTCATCTGGCAGGAGTACCTGGAGGCGGTGGTCCGGGAGCGCGACGGCTGGACGGACTTCTACCGGGCCTGCCGGGAGGTCAGCGCGTGACCGATCTGGGCTGGGGGCGACCGGGCGGGAACGGTGGCACCAAGGGGTCGGGCGGGACCGGGAGTTCGGGTGGCTCGACGAGCCTGACGGACGAAGGCGGCCTGATCGCCGGGGGCGGTGGTGGCGAGGGCACCTACGGGGCGTCGGGCGGCGGCAAGCGGCAGTCGACGTGACGAGAGGGGCGGCGGTGCGGGGCGGACCGCGCGGGCGAGTACAGGGGTGGGGCGGATGCCGGGGCGTCGTGTGGTGAGGGTCGATGGTCGCGATGACGAGGGGGACGGTGTGACGAGGCTTGAAGGGGACGGAAGTCGGACCTTCGACGGCGGGCCGCTGCTGCTCGGCGTGCGGCATCACGGGCCCGGGTCGGCCAAGGCCGTGCGGGCGGCGTTGGACGCGGCCCGGCCGCGGGTCGTGCTGATCGAGGGGCCGCCCGAGGCCGACACACTGATTCCGCTGGCCGCCGAGGAGGACATGCGGCCGCCGGTCGCGCTCCTCGCCCACGCCGTGGACGAGCCCGGCCGCTCGGCCTTCTGGCCGCTCGCCGAGTTCTCCCCGGAGTGGGTGGCGATCCGGTGGGCGCTGGAGCACGAAGTCCCGGCCCGCTTCATCGACCTGCCGGCGACACACACGCTGGCGTGGGGGAGGGACGGGGCCGAGGAGCCGACGAGCGAGGGGAGGGGCGAGGCCGTTCCGGCGGGGAGCGACGAGGCCGGGACGGGGGCCGTGACCGCTGGAGACGCGGGCGACCGGTCGTCGGACACGCAGGCCGGCGCGCCTGCGGCCGAGAGCGTCGGCGGGCCCGCGGCAGCAGGAGGCGGGGACCTCGTGGCTGTGCTCGCCACCACCCCTGCTCCAGGTTCGGCGCCCGCTCCGGGTTCCACGCCCGCTCCGGGTTCCACGCCCCCTCACCTCCCTGTTCCCGCCTCCGCTCCGGCCGTCGAAGCGGATGTCCGTATCGACCCCCTCGCCGTGCTCGCCGAAGCCGCCGGTTACGACGATCCCGAGCGGTGGTGGGAGGACGTCGTCGAGCACCGGGGGGTGGGGGACGGGGACGCGTTCGCGCCGTTCGGCGTGCTCGAGGAGGCCATGGGGGTCTTGCGGGAGGCGTACGGGAGCGGGGGACATGAGCGGGATCTCGTGCGGGAGGCGTACATGCGGCTCCAAGTGCGGGCGGCGCAGCGGGAGTTCGGGGACGAGGTGGCCGTGGTCTGCGGTGCCTGGCATGTGCCGGCGTTGCGGCAGAAGACGGCTGTCGCCGCCGACCGGGCGCTGCTGAAGGGGCTGCCCAAGGTGAAGGCGGACATGACGTGGGTGCCGTGGACGCACCGGCGGCTGGCCCGGGTCAGCGGGTACGGGGCCGGGATCGACTCGCCGGGCTGGTACGGGCATCTGTTCAGCGCGCCGGACCGGCCGGTCGAACGGTGGCTGACCAAGGTCGCCGGGCTGCTGAGGGAAGAGGACCGGCTCGTCTCCTCCGCGCACGTCATCGAGGCGGTACGGCTGGCCGAGACGCTCGCCGCGATGCGCGGCCGTCCGCTGCCGGGGCTCGGTGAGACGACCGACGCCGTACGCGCGGTGATGTGCGAGGGCTCGGACGTGCCGCTGGCGCTGGTGCACGACCGGCTGGTCGTCGGGGACGTGTTGGGGGAGGTGCCGCGGTCGGCGCCGGCGGTGCCGTTGCAGCGGGACCTGGACCGGATCCAGCGCCGGTTGCGGCTCAAACCGGAGGCGCTGGAGCGGGAGTTGGAGCTGGACCTGCGCAAGGAGACCGATGCCGGGCGCAGCAGGCTGCTGCACCGGCTGCGGCTGCTCGGCGTCGCGTGGGGCGAGCCGGTGGCCTCGCGGGGGAGCACGGGCACGTTCCGGGAGACATGGCGGCTGCGGTGGGAGCCGGAGCTCGCGGTGCGGGTCGCGGAGGCCGGGGTGTGGGGCACGACCGTGCTCGCCGCCGCGACGGCCAAGGCGGAGGCGGACGCCGTCGCCGCGCGGGGGCTCGCCGACGTCACCGGCCTCGCCGAGCACTGCCTGCTGGCCGAACTGCCGGAAGCGCTGCCGGTGGTGATGCAGGTTCTCGCCGACCGGGCCGCGCTCGACGCGGACGTCGGCCATCTCGCCCAGGCCCTGCCGGCCCTGGTCCGCTCCCTCCGCTACGGCGACGTACGGGGCACGGACACCGGGGCGCTGGCGGATGTCGCCGCGGGTCTCGCCGAGCGGATATTCGTCGGTCTGCCCCCGGCCTGCGCCGCCCTGGACGCCGACGCGGCCGAGGAGATGCGACGCCATGTGGACGCGGTCCACGGGGCGGTGGGGCTGCTGGGCGACGTGACCGGACCTGCGCGCCGGACGGGCCGGTCCACGGGCGACACCCTCGCGGAGGCGGCGCCGCGCGACCGCTCCGCGCCTCCACCGGGCGACGGCCTGGAGCCCGTCCCGGCCGACGGCCCGGCGCCCGGGCTCGGCACGAGAGACCGCTCGGGCCCGGCTGTCGCATCGGCCCACCCCGACCTGCGCGGCCGCTGGCACTCCGTGCTGCACACCCTGTCCGTGCGGGACACCGTGCCCGGTGTGGTCCGTGGGCGGGTCGTGCGGTTGCTGCTGGACGACGGGGAGTTGGGGCAGGACGAGGCCGAGCGGCTCATGGGGCTCGTGCTGTCGCCGGGGACTCCACCCGGGGACGCGGCCGCGTGGATCGAGGGCTTCGTCGGCGGTGGCTCGGGCGGCGGGATGCTGCTCCTGCACGACGAGCGGCTGCTCGGGCTGGTCGACGACTGGCTGACCGGAGTGCCGGCCGAGGCCTTCACCGACGTACTGCCGCTGCTGCGGCGGACGTTCTCGGCGTACGAGCCCGGAGTGCGGCGCACGCTCGGCGAGCTGGTCCGGCGGGGGCCGGGGCAGCGGGGGAGCGCGGTGGCGGCCGGCTCCGGCATACCCGGGTTCGCGGCCGAGCTCGACGACGGGCGTGCGGACGCCGTACTGCCTGTGGTGCGGCTGCTGCTCGGGCTGGAGGGGCCGGGCGGCCCCGGCGGAGTGGAGAAGGGCGTCGACAACGACCCTGTGGGGGTGGCGGGATGAGGACTGACGGGCACACGAGGGAAACCAGGCAAGGGGGCGGCGTGCTGGATGCCGTAGGAATGCGTGGCCGACACGGGCAGCGGCTCCGGTACGACCGACGGCTGGGGCACGGACGCTCGGCGCAGGGAGGCGCGGCGGCGGCCGTCGCGGTGGCCGATCGCCCGAAGGCGACCGTCGTGGTCGTCCCGCTGTGGGAGCGGCCCCGTACGGGGGTGCGCCGATGAAAGCCGAAGCCATGACGACGGATACGACGGACGTGACGGACCCCGCGCGGGAGCGGCTGCGGCGTTGGCGGCTGGTGCTGGGGGGCGATGCGGCGGACGGCACCGGGTGCGCGCTGTCGGGGGAGGACGCCGCGATGGACGGGGCGTTGGCCGCGCTGTACGGGAAGGCGGAGCGGCAGGGGCAGCAGGGGAAGGACCGCTCGGCGGGGCTCGGGGCGTCGGCGCCGTCCGTGGCGCGCTGGCTCGGGGACATCCGGACGTACTTCCCCTCCTCCGTCGTCCAGGTCATGCAGCGGGACGCCATCGACCGGCTCGGGCTGTCCACGCTGCTCCTGGAGCCGGAGATGCTGGAGGCGGTGGAGGCCGACGTGCACCTCGTCGGCACGCTGCTCTCCCTCAACAAGGCGATGCCGGAGACCACGAAGGAGACGGCGCGCGCGGTCGTGCGCAAGGTCGTCGAGGACCTCGAGAAGCGGCTCGCCACCCGCACCCGGGCCACGCTCACCGGCGCCCTCGACCGCAGCGCCCGTATCAACCGGCCGCGCCACCACGACATCGACTGGAACCGCACCATCGCGGCCAACCTCAAGCACTACCTGCCCGAGTACCGGACGATCGTGCCGGAGCGGCTCATCGGTTACGGGCGGGCGTCCCAGTCGGTGAAGAAGGAGGTCGTGCTCTGCATCGACCAGTCGGGGTCGATGGCGGCGTCCGTCGTCTACGCCTCGGTGTTCGGGGCGGTGCTCGCGTCCATGCGGTCGATCGACACCCGGCTCGTCGTCTTCGACACCGCGGTCGTCGACCTCACCGACCAGCTCGACGACCCGGTCGACGTCCTGTTCGGCACCCAGCTCGGCGGCGGTACGGACATCAACCGGGCGCTCGCCTACTGCCAGTCGCAGATCACCCGGCCCGCCGAGACGGTGGTCGTGCTGATCAGCGACCTCTACGAGGGCGGCATACGCGACGAGATGCTCAAGCGGGTCGCCGCGATGAAGGCGTCCGGGGTGCAGTTCGTGGCGCTGCTCGCGCTGTCGGACGAAGGAGCGCCCGCGTACGACCGGGAGCACGCGGCCGCGCTCGCCGCGCTGGGGGCGCCGGCCTTCGCCTGTACGCCCGATCTGTTCCCGGAGGTGATGGCGGCGGCGATCGAGAAGCGGCCGCTGCCGATACCGGAGGCGGTTTGAACGCGAGTCAGGTGTGGTGGGTTCACTGACGATTTGTCGATGCATCGTCGTCCGACTTGGCCCAGCAAAACGGACATGGCTACCCATCGGTAACGGAGGGCTTGCGCAACCGCGGGAGGGGCGTGCGAGGATCGACGCCTCATCCGCGGTGTGCTGTCGCTCCGCTCGCCCCGACCGCGTTGTGCCAACTCCCGGCTCGTCACGCGCAGTTCGCCCGAACCGTTCCGCCGCACGAGAGGAACCAGCCCTCTTGACCTGGCCCGCTGCCCTGCCCGCTGCCGCGTTGCGCGTGATGCGCACGGCGGCCGGTCGGCGTGCGCTGCAGGTGGTGGTGCTCGTGGGCGGGTTGTTCGCGCTCGGGTTCCTCTGCGGGGAGCAGGCGCATGCGGCGGAGGGGGCGCCGGTGGCGTCCTCGCCGGTGGTCGGGGCGGTGGCTCCGGTGTCGGCTGCTGCGGACGGCGTCGGGTCATTGGTGAAGGACACGGTCGGTGGGCTCGTGAAGTCTCCGCCCGCCTCCGCCGGCGACCGGGCGGCGCCTCCGGCCCAGCTCGGACCCGAGGCCCCGGCCAAGGGTCAGTCGCCCACCCCGGCCAGGCCGACGGACACGGCCAAGCCGAAGCCGACAGGCTCGACCGAGCCCACTCCGGCGGCCCCCGCCGAGCCACCCCTCACCGAAGCAGACCCCGCCGGCCCTGCGGCCCGCACCCCTGCCCCGGGCACCCCCGTCAGTACGACGGAACACCGCACCCACCCGGTCACCGAGATCCTCTCGCCGCCGGACACGGTCGACCCCGTCCTCGGTCCGCTGGTCGGGCAGGTCGTCCAGTCCGTGGACCACGGGGTTCTGGCGCCGGTCGGTGG
The DNA here is from genome assembly GCF_053596855.1 of Streptomyces sp. NPDC001617. Lineage (NCBI taxonomy): Bacteria > Bacillati > Actinomycetota > Actinomycetes > Kitasatosporales > Streptomycetaceae > Streptomyces > Streptomyces sp. NPDC001617. The sequence goes on along the minus strand of NZ_JBSFHA010000008.1, from coordinate 8,317 downwards.
GCTGGTGAAGACGGTGACGGACGAGTTGGCCGAGGCGACCGCGCAGATACCGCCGCTGTCGTCGTTGCCGACCCTGCCCGGTGTGCCGTCGGTGCCCTCGCTGCCCGGCCTGCCCGCTGTTCCGGGGCAGACGTTGCCCGTGACGCAGCCGGACGCGCCGGGGCAGTCGGCGGGCGCGGACGGGGGCTCGGCCGAGAAGCGTTCCGCGGCGGCTGCCGACGGCGCGGCGACCGGAGCGACGTACGGCCCGCGGCTCGGTGAGGTCGGCGCCGCCGGTCACGCCTCGGCGCGGGGCGACGAGCGCCGGGCCGTCGGTGCCGGGTACGCCCCGGCCCGGCAGGCGCCCGGCGGCGACCCGAACGGCGCGCTGGGCAACCGTTCCGCCGTCGACAACGGCACGCCCCGGCACGGTGACGCGCACGCGGTCGCCCTCGGCTGGCGGGTGCCGCTGAGCCTGTTGCTCGGCGCCGCCGCGCGCAGCGACGCGGACGCGACCCGGGACAGGCACCCGGACATTCCGGTTTCCCCCGCCTAGGACAGACCCACCCCCCGCCGCAGACCTGTCGCGCGGGGGTGGAACAGGTCTGCCCCTCGTCCGGACACCTCCGTGCTCCGGACGCAGGCCGCCGGCTCCGCCGGTCCCGACTGCGAGGACCACGGCCGGAACCGGCGCCGGAAATGTCCTCAAGCCTTCCGCGGAAGCCCCGGAACTCCCGGAACTCCCGGAACTCCCGGAACTCCCGGAAGTTCTGTGACCGCGCTTCCCGAGATCCAAAGGATCTGTCGCACACCATGAACAAGAACATCCGCCGCTCGATCGTCATAGCCGCCGGGGTGACCGGCGCATGGGCGCTCGGTTCCGCCGTCGCCAGCGCGGACGAGCTGCCCTCCTCCTCGCTCTCCACCTCGGACACCACCACCGACACCGACAGCACCCTCGGCACCCTGACCGACACCGTCACCGGCACGGTCGACGGCGTCGTGACCGGCGTGACGAACACCGTCTCCGGCGTGACCGGGACCGTGGACGGCGCGGCGTCCAAGGCCACGGCCGACGTGCCCGGCGCCACGGACACCGTCGCCGGCGCGCAGAGGACGGCGACCGACACGGCCGGGCAGACCCGCGAGGTCACCACGCCGAAGATCTCCACGCCGTCCGCGACGTCCAAGGCCGGCAAGATCAAGGGCGCCGCGGCCATCCAGGGAGCGAGGGCCGCCCGCGCCGCGCAGGCGCGGACTCAGGCCACCGCCGACAAGGCGGCCGCGACCGTCTCCGACGCCACGACCCACTCCCCGCAGGGCGGGGTCGACTACCTCTTCGGCCCGCTCTCCGTCTTCGCTCCCGAGGTCGAGGAGGCGCTCGCCGGCGCGCAGACGAAGCTGCAGGGTGTGCAGTCGGCGGCGCGTTCCCGCACGCAGGGCGTCGACGGCGTCGTACGGACGAAGGCGCAGCGGACCGTGGCCGGCGCGGGCCGCACCGCGGCGGGTGCCACGGGCGCGGTGCAGACGGCGACCGGCACCGCGCAGGGCCGCACCGCCGCCGTGACCGCCATGGCACAGGGCGAGGCGGGCGCCGTCACATCCGCCGCCGAGACCTCCGTTTTCGCCGTCCCGGGCCATGTCACCGGCACGGTCGGCGGAGTCGGGCAGAAGGTCGTCGGCACGGTCAAGAACGTCCCCGGCACGGTCACCCCCATCGTCGAGGAGACCGCCGCATCGACCGTCCCGCCGCTCGCGACCTCCGCCGTACGCGGGGTGACCCCGATCGCCGACCGGACGGTGACGGGCGTCGTCCCGGTCGCCGGACAGACCGTGGCCGGGGTCCTGCCCACGGCCGGCCACCTGGTGGACGGTGTGGTGCCGGTCGCCACGGGGGCGGTGGACGGCGTCGTGCCGGTCGCCGGTGGCGCTGTGGCCGGGGTGCGGCAGACCGCCGGACACGCGGTCGACGCCCCGACGGCACTGGCCCACGGAGTCGTGTCCGGCGTGCAGCCCGTCGTCGGCGGTGCCGTCGCCGGTGTTCCGCCCTACGCCACCGGGCTCGTCGGGCAGGTCGGCCAGGACGTCGCGGGCACCGTGCTGCCGCCGGTGGCGGGCACCGCCGTGCACGGCGCGCTGCCCGTCGCCGGGCAGGCCGTCACGGACGCGGGCGGGCCGGCGTACGGCGTCGTCGGTGACCTCGCGCCCTTCGCCGGCGGCGTCGTCGGGGACGTACCGCCGCTCGCGCAGGGCGTCGGTGGTCACGCGACCGGTCTCGCGTACGGCGTCGCCGGTGAGGTGCCGCAGTTCGCGTACGGGGTGACCGGGGCCGCGCAGCCCGTCGTCGATCTCGTCGAGCCGGTCGTGCAGAGCGTCGCCGGCAGCGCGACGACGTCGGCGTACGGCGTCACGGGCGATGTCACCCGCTTCGCGGGCGGGGTCGTCGGCGAGGTCGACCCGTTCGCGTACGGCGTCGGCGGCCAGGTCGAGCCCTTCGCCGGTGACCTGACCGGCACCGTCCGCTCGACGGCCGGCCCCCTCGCCGGACACGCCGTCACCGGTGTCGAGGGCGTCGCCGAGTCGACCACGCCGGGCTATGTGCGGGACGTGCGGTACGCCACCTCGTACAGCGCCTGACCGCGCCGCCGGCCCCGGTGCGGTCCGACGGCCCCCTGGCGGAGCCGCCGTACCACGACCGACTGGCCGATCAGACCGACTGGCCGATCAGACCCACTGACCGATCAGACCCACTGACCGATCAGACCCACTGACCGATCAGACCCACTGACCGATCAGACCCACTGACCGATCGCCGCGGCGACGCACCCGCCTGGTGCACGCACTGAGTGCACCCGCCTGGTGCACGCAATGAGTGCACCCGACGGCTGGACGCGGATGCGGACGCCGATGTCCGCGGCGAACGACCGGCTCCGTGAGGACGCAGGACCCGGACGGCCGAAAGCCGTCGGTCCGTCCGGCTGATGTCCCACGGAACGGGCCGGGCGGTCCCCATTGGGGTGGGGACCGCCCGGCCAGGCCCCGTGGTGTGGCCCTTTCGAGGGGCTTCGGGGCCGTACAAGGGGCCTCACCGGGCCAACCCCAGCCCGGTGAGGCCCGCCTCGGCCTTCCCGTCCACCTTGGCCGATTCCCGGCTGCTCCGGGGGCTCCTTCCCGGGGTCTCCCCGCCTCCTCCTCGCCCTCTCCCCGGCTCCTCCGGCTCCCGCCGACGACCTGGCGGCGCCTCACATCCGGCACGCCGTGCCAGTGAGCGCGGCATCATGTGACAGGTATCACCGCTCAGGTGTGACCCTCGATTTAGGGGCCCTCCACAACCAGCGATAACCTGCGAGACGGACATGCCGCGCGCTCGGACACCGTGTGCGCCTCCCTTGTGACCGGCGGACGTCACGTTGCCCTTCGCGGCACGCCCACGCATCCAACGAACCGCGAGATCACTGATAGGGACGGAAGCGCGTGGACCTGTTCGAGTACCAGGCGAGGGACCTCTTCGCCAAGCACGATGTACCGGTGCTGGCCGGTGAAGTCATCGACACGCCTGAGGCGGCCCGCGCAGCCACCGAGCGCCTCGGTGGCAAGTCTGTCGTCAAGGCTCAGGTGAAGGTCGGCGGCCGTGGCAAGGCCGGTGGCGTGAAGCTCGCCGCCACCCCGGACGAGGCCGTCGCCCGCGCGACGGACATCCTCGGCATGGACATCAAGGGCCACACGGTCCACAAGGTGATGATCGCCGAGACGGCTCCGGAGATCCTGGAGGAGTACTACGTCTCCTTCCTCCTCGACCGTGCCAACCGCACCTTCCTCTCCATCGCGTCCGTCGAGGGCGGCATGGAGATCGAGGAGGTGGCGGAGACCCGCCCCGAGGCCGTCGCCAAGACGCCGATCGACGCCAACGAGGGTGTGACCCCCGAGAAGGCCCGCGAGATCGTCGAGGCCGCGAACTTCCCGGCCGAGGTCGCCGACAAGGTCGCGAACGTCCTGGTCACCCTGTGGAAGACCTTCATCGAAGAGGACGCGCTCCTCGTCGAGGTCAACCCGCTGGCCAAGGTCGCCTCCGGTGACGTCATCGCCCTGGACGGCAAGGTCTCCCTGGACGAGAACGCCGAGTTCCGTCAGCCGGGGCACGAGGCCCTCCAGGACAAGGACGCGGCCAACCCGCTCGAGGCCGCCGCCAAGGAGAAGAACCTCAACTACGTCAAGCTCGACGGCGAGGTCGGCATCATCGGCAACGGCGCGGGTCTCGTCATGAGCACCCTGGACGTCGTCGCGTACGCAGGTGAGGCGCACGGTGGCGTCAAGCCCGCCAACTTCCTCGACATCGGCGGCGGCGCCTCCGCGCAGGTCATGGCGAACGGCCTGGAGATCATCCTGGGCGACCCGGACGTCAAGTCCGTGTTCGTGAACGTCTTCGGCGGCATCACCGCGTGCGACGAGGTCGCCAACGGCATCGTGCAGGCGCTGAAGCTCCTGGCGGACCGCGGTGAGGACGTCACCAAGCCGCTCGTCGTCCGTCTCGACGGCAACAACGCCGAACTGGGTCGCCAGATCCTCACCGACGCCAACCACCCGCTGGTGCAGCGCGTCGACACCATGGACGGCGCGGCCGACAAGGCCGCCGAGCTCGCGGCTGCGAAGTAAGGAAGAGGGACTCAGACAGCCATGGCTATCTTCCTCAACAAGGACAGCAAGGTCATCGTCCAGGGCATGACCGGCTCCACGGGCATGAAGCACACCAAGCTCATGCTCGCCGACGGCACCAACATCGTCGGTGGCGTGAACCCGCGCAAGGCGGGCACGACCGTCGACATCGACGGCAACGAGATCCCGGTCTTCGGCACGGTCGCCGAGGCGATCGAGAAGACGGGCGCGAACGTATCCGTCCTCTTCGTCCCGCCGGCCTTCGCCAAGGCCGCCGTGGTCGAGGCGATCGACGCCGAGATCCCGCTCGCGGTCGTCATCACCGAGGGCATCGCGGTCCACGACTCGGCCGCGTTCTACGCGTACGCCGTGTCCCAGGGCAACAAGACCCGGATCATCGGCCCGAACTGCCCCGGTCTCATCACCCCGGGCCAGTCGAACGCCGGCATCATCCCGGGCGACATCACCAAGCCGGGCCGTATCGGCCTGGTCTCGAAGTCCGGCACGCTGACGTACCAGATGATGTACGAACTGCGTGACATCGGCTTCTCCTCCGCCGTCGGCATCGGTGGCGACCCGGTCATCGGCACCACCCACATCGACGCGCTCGCCGCGTTCGAGGCCGACCCCGACACCGACCTGATCGTGATGATCGGTGAGATCGGCGGCGACGCCGAGGAGCGGGCCGCGGCCTTCATCAAGGAGAACGTGAAGAAGCCGGTCGTCGGCTACGTCGCGGGCTTCACCGCGCCCGAGGGCAAGACCATGGGCCACGCCGGCGCCATCGTCTCCGGCTCCTCCGGCACGGCCGCCGCCAAGAAGGAGGCCCTCGAGGCCGCCGGCGTCAAGGTCGGCAAGACCCCGACCGAGACGGCGAAGCTGGCCCGGGCCATTCTCGGCAACTGAGTACAGCCTCGCCGGCTGAACGGCAACAGCGGCTTCCCAGCTGGTAGTTGGTGGCCCGTTCCCCTGGGTGGGAGCGGGCCACCGCTGTCTTCTACGGCAGCTGCGGCACGAGTCTCTCGGGACCGTGCTGGGCCTCCCGGTGCAGCTTCGCCCGGAGCGCCGCCTCCGCCTCCGACAGCGCCCCCCGCACCAACCGGGGCGGGAGCCCCTGGACCGCCCCTCCGGGCGCCACCGGCGGCTCGTAGTGTGTCGGAGCCATCCGCACGGCGACAGCCGTCGTCCCGATGAGCGCGACCGTGCAGGCGATGGCGGCCCGCGTCCAGAACCGCGTCCTGCGCTCACCCTCCACCCGCACGGCCGGCGGCCTCGCCGCCCGCAGCCGCTCCGCGGAGGCGAGTGCCGCCAGTCGCCGATGCAGTTCGGCCGGATCGGCCAGCTCCGGGACGCGCGCGACGATGGCCTCACGGGCGTGCAGCAGGCGGCCCGCCGCGGCCGGGGTGCTGGCCTCCGTCTCCGCCGCGGTCTCCGGCAGGCCGAGGCCCACACCGTCGTAGAGGACGACCGTGCGGCGGTACGGCGGCGGGAGCCCGAGGAGGGCGGCGAGCAGGGCGCGGTCGGGGGCGTCGGCCGGCGGGGGTTCGGGACGGCGGTAGCGGGGGCGGAAGCGGTGCCAGGGGGAGAGGGCGCAGTCGTACGCCGTCGCCCGCACCCAGCCGGCGGGGTCGCGGTCCACGGCCACCTCGGGCCAGCGCTGCCAGGCGAGTTGGAAGGCCCGCTCGACCGACTCGCGGGCGAGTTCGCGGCGGCCGGTGAGCAGGTAGGTCTGCCGTACGAGGGCGGGGGCGCAGAACGCGTAGAGCGCGTCGAAGGCCTGAGCGGGCGTCAGGGGTGTCGACTGCTCCCGTTCCTGAGGCTGCGTCACTGGTCGCCCCTTCGTACGAAAAAGTACATAACCATATATTGGGCGACACTTCGTAAGTTCGCCTGTTACGACGAGAAAGCGTGTGTCGTTGGGAGCATGACGGGCGTGATCCAGATGACCGCTCGTCGACCGCCGTTGTCGTCCCTGCTCAGCCGTCTGCGCGACCGTTCGCCCGGACTGGCTGCCGGCCTTCTGGGGGGCGCGGTGGCCGCCGGGCTGGGGCTCGGGTCGTTCGCCGTGCTCGTGATGGTGCTGTGGATCAGTTCGCCGTATCCCGACAGCGGGCCCGGGGGCGGGCTGCATGTCGCGGCGGCCCTGTGGCTGCTGGCGCACGGTGCCGAACTGGTCCGCACCGACACGTTGTCCGGCCACCCCGCGCCGGTGGGTGTGACGCCGTTGCTGCTTCCGGTGGTTCCGGTGTGGCTGGTGCATCGGGCGGCGCGGGACGCGGTGGACGGGGGCGGGGAGGGGGAGCCGGTGGGGGCTTCCGGGTGGACCGCCTGGACGGGCGTCGTCCTCGGCTATCTCGGCGTCGGCTCGGCCGCGGCGCTGTACGCGTCCGGGGGTGAGCTGCGGCCCGACTGGGCGTGGACCGGGGTGTGTCTGCCGGTGCTGGTCATGGGCGCGGCGGGGGTGGGGGTGTGGACGGCGTACGGGCGTCCGCGCGAGGCCCTGGACGGGGTGCTGGTGCTGCTGCCGGCGGGGCTGCGGCGGATGGCTCTCGGGGCGGAGCCGCAGGCCCGGATCGGTGTTGCCGCGCGGGCGGCGGGGGCCGGGGTCGCGGTGCTCGTCGGGGGTGGGGCGGTACTGGTGGGGGCCTCGCTGCTGTGGCACGGCGGGGCGGCGCGGGGGTCCTTTCTGCAGCTGACGGAGGGGTGGTCGGGGCGGTTCGCGGTACTGATGCTGTGCGTGGCGCTGGTGCCGAACGCGGCGGTGTGGGGGGCGTCGTACGCGCTGGGGCCCGGGTTCGTGCTCGGGGCCGGGCATGTGGTGGCACCGCTGTCCTCGGCACCGGCTCCCCTGCTGCCCCCGTTTCCGCTGCTGGCGGCTGTGCCGGAGGCCGGGAGCCAGGGGTGGGTCAACTGGGCTGCGGGGGTGGTGCCGGTGATGGCTGGGGTGACGGTGGGGTGGTTTGTGGGGCGGTCGGGAGTTGGGCTCGGGGGTGCGGCCGGTGAGGGGGACGGGGCTGCGGGGGGAGGCTGGTCTCACGGTGCGACCGCTGGTGTGGCCGGGGTGGCCGGGGTGTTCTGTGCGGTGGGGGTTGCTGTGCTGGCCGCGTTGGCGGGTGGGCGGCTCGGGGTTGCGGCGCTGGCCCGGTTCGGGCCGGTGTGGTGGGAGGTGGGGGGTGCGGCGGTGATGTGGATCGTGGTGACTGCGGTGCCTGTCGCGGTGGGGGTGCGGGGGTGGCGGTGCCGGGAGCGGCGGGGTGGGCGCGGGGTGCGGGTTGTGGAGCCGAGGGGCGAACTGCCGGAGCCGGAGATGCCGGGGGTGGGGGCGTCCGTGGCGGAGGCGTCCGGGGCGGACCGGGTGGGGAGTGGGTGGCGTCGGGGGTGGGGGCTGGTGGGCTCGGTGGGGGCGTGGCTGGGGATTCAGCGAGGGGGCGGGACCGAGGCGCCAGGGGAGGCGGAGGTGGCTGTCGGTGGGCCGGCCGTGCCCTATGACCAGGACGACGATGTGTACGGGCCGCTGCGTGAGCAGGGCGACGGGACGTTCGAGCCGTACGACTTCCTGCCGACCGAGCCTTTGCCGGGGCCGTCGGACACGCCGTGAGCCGGTCTCGCCCCCGCCGCCCCTACCCGTCCCGTCCCCAGGGGCTGCCGCCCCTTCGACCCCGCTTCTGGGGGCTGCCGCCCCCAG